>CALBJK010000106.1 GCA_937892695.1 uncultured Prevotella sp. | reverse complement strand
CAAGAAGGATTGCAAAGAGCGGAGCCACATCAAAACTACGCACATTATCATTGACAATCCACAAGTTGTACAACACAGCGTCACTTCCCATTCCATTCGGGACAAAATGGCCTAACGGCAGACACATGCACACAACCGTAGCAACAAGAGCCAGCAGTAGAAATAGTGTTTGCTTGCGCTGTATCATAAGTCGCTCTGCTCCTGCTGAGATTCCTGCCCGTCTTTGGACGGGTCACGATAATATATATTGCCGTCGATGAATTCTTGTGTGGCGAGCAATGTAGGTTTTGGAAGTTTCTCATAGTAACGTGAAATTTCTATCTGCTCACGATTTTCGAAAACTTCTTCCAGCGAATCGTTGTAGGAAGCGAATTCGGCAAGCTTCTTATTGAGATCCTGCTTTATTTCAACAGCAATCTGGTTGGCACGCTTCGATATAATAGCCACGCTCTCATAGATGTTGCCTGTCTCTTCACACAAATCCATGATATTGCGTGTGACAGTATTGACCGGAGCTTTTGACTTTTTGTAATCCATATCTGTTATTTAATTTTTAGTAATTTGCTTGCATTTCTTGATAAACTGCTCTGCTGTATCCTTTTCCTTCGAGTCGGGATATTCGTTGATAAAACCGTAGCACTCGTCTTCGGCATCCTGATAACGGTCCAGCTTCTTTTCTTCCACACTCTGCTCAGCCAGCTCAAACTTACTACGCATGATGAGTACTGCAAACTGTTCGCGCAACGACGTGTAGGGATAGTCCTTCAATGCGTTCTGCGCCGTAATGATACAGGCTTCATAGTTGTTGCCCCCGTATGTGCAATTGCCGAAATATTGACCGAGATTGTAATAAAGCTGTGCAGAATAAAGTTCTTTCTTGACGAGCTTGTCTTGCAATTCGAACAAGCGGCTCTGGGCTATGGCCTTATACCTGGCATCCGGGAACAAATCCAGATACTCCTGAAAAGCCGAGATAGCCGATACCGTCTGCGACTGGTCCAGACGTGGTTCGGGTGTACTCATGTAAAGACTTTGACCCACGTAGAACTGTGCCATTTCTGCATATTCGCCTTTCGGATAACTTGAAAAATAGCGTTTGAAAGCGGCAGACGCGCCGTCGTATTCCTTGCTGCAATATTCGGACATAGCAAGCATGAACAGGCTTTCCTGAGCGTTGTCGGTACCTTTCATAGATAGTACGACATCCTGAAGAAGAGTCGATGCCCGTACATATTTGCCACGGGCGAAACATTCTTTCGCATACTCGTACTTGAAAGCATTGTCGTTGGTCTTGTAGACGCGGTTGAATTCATTGGCACAACCGGAAAAAACAAGTGCAGTGAATATGATAGCTACAATCGATTTGTTCATATTTCAAGTTTTGAATTGCAAAATTACATATTATCTGCCGATTGGCAAAGTAGGCAATGTTTTTTTTTCAAAAAAAGGCATTCTGTTTGCTCTTATTACATCGATTTTATGTATTTTTGCGCTCCACAAGTTTCATACCGCGCATCTTATGGATTTCAAACTTACCTCTAAATTCTCACCGACTGGCGACCAGCCACAAGCCATAAGCGAGTTGACAGCCGGCATCAAAAACGGCGACAGAGCACAGGTGCTGTTAGGAGTGACCGGTTCTGGCAAGACCTTCACTATGGCCAACGTAATAGCCAATATCGGCCGCCCCACTCTCATTCTCAGTCATAACAAGACCCTCGCCGCACAGCTTTACGAAGAGATGAAGAGTTTCTTCCCCGAAAATGCCGTCGAGTACTACGTTTCTTATTACGACTACTACCAGCCCGAGGCTTATCTGCCTACAACAGACACATACATAGAGAAAGACCTTGCAATAAATGAGGACATAGACAAGCTGCGGCTCTCGGCTGTGAGCGCATTGCTTTCGGGCAGGAAAGACGTGGTTGTGGTGTCGTCGGTCTCCTGCATCTACGGCATGGGCGGCCCTACGGCCATGGCCAACAGCATCATCAAGATTAGCTGCGGACAAAAACTTGACCGCAACGAGTTTCTGCGCCGTCTTGTCGACGCGCTCTACGTGCGCAACGACATTGATCTGAAACGCGGATGCTTCAGAGTGAAGGGCGAGACAGTCGACATCTTCATGGCTTACAGCGACAATGTGCTAAGGGTTAGCTGGTGGGACGACGAGATTGATTCTATCGAAGAGGTGGACAGTCTGACCTATCACCGCATAATGTCGTTCAAGGACTACCAGATTTATCCGGCCAATCTATTCGTCACATCAAAGGAGCAGACCGAGCAGGCCATACGCATGATACAGGACGACCTCGTCAAACAGGTCGAATTCTTCGAAAGCATAGGCGACAATATCAAGGCTCAACGCATAAAAGAACGGGTCGAGTATGACATGGAAATGATAAAAGAATTCGGTCATTGCAGCGGAATAGAAAACTACTCGCGATATTTCGACGGACGACAGCCGGGGCAACGGCCTTATTGCCTGCTCGACTTTTTCCCCAAGGACTACCTCATGTTCATTGACGAAAGCCACGTGAGCGTTCCGCAAATCAATGCCATGTACGGCGGCGACCGGGCACGCAAGCAAAACCTCGTCGAATTCGGATTCCGTCTTCCGGCAGCGTTCGACAACCGCCCACTTAAGTTTGAGGAGTTCATGGACATGATAAACCAGGTCGTTTATGTCTCGGCCACACCAGCCGACTTTGAGCTACACGAAGCCGAAGGCATCGTCGTTGAACAGCTTATACGCCCCACCGGACTGCTCGACCCAGAAATAGAGGTGCGCCCAAGTGAGAACCAGATAGACAATCTGCTCGACGAGATAGAGCTGCGAATAGAGCGCAACGAACGCGTACTTGTCACAACGCTCACCAAACGTATGGCCGAGGAGCTTACCGAGTATCTGCTCAACCACGATGTCAAGGCGGCCTACATACACAGCGACGTGGCTACGCTCGACCGTGTGAAAATAATGAACGACCTGCGTCTGGGCATATACAATGTTCTTGTAGGCGTTAACCTACTTCGAGAAGGACTTGACTTACCTGAAGTTTCGCTCGTGGCGATTCTCGATGCCGACAAGGAGGGATTCTTGCGCAGCCATCGCTCGCTGACCCAGACCGTAGGCCGAGCCGCCCGCAACGTAAACGGGAAAGTAATTATGTACGCCGACACCGTCACCGAGAGTATGCAGAAAACCATCGACGAGACGGCTCGCCGACGGAGCATACAGATGAAATACAACGAAGAACATCACATCACACCTAAGCAGATTGTCAAGGCCATCAAGGGTTCGCTCACCCTCCAGGCCGAAGAAGCCGAGGCCGAACGTGCTGCTGCAACGACAGGCGATATTCATGCCACTGCACACAAACCTGCGCCTAAACTCCACGGCATGAAGCAACAGCAGTACACTCCCTACGTAGAACCAGACAAGTACGCCTTTGCCGCCGACCCGATTATTAAACGAATGACACGCAAGCAGCTCGAAAATAGCATTGCCGACACGACAGTCCTTATGAAACAAGCTGCTAAAGACCTCGATTTCCTTCAAGCTGCACAGTACCGCGACGAGATAGTAAGGTTACAGTCGATGCTCGCAGAGAAAGAGAAAGAGAAATAGAATCAAGCCCCAATCGGTGAGTTGCATTTTACGCCGTCCGGCGTAAGTACAGCAGACCGGTTGGGGCTGTTTTGTTTTTATGTAGGGCACGCACGGCTCGTGCGTCCGCTTCGTTCATGATGTTATTCGTTAAGAGTGAAAACAATTCGGTTTGTTTGATTTTCATAACGTTAGCAGAGTCGCTCTCGGACGTACGAACCGTACGTCCCTACAGAAAAATATAAATCTGAGCTTTATATTATTTTAAAAAATTTGGTCGGGTCGCGTTACGAAGGTCGTTGCACCGTGTTCAACGAGAAAGTCGCGGTCGCGGAATCCCCATAACACACTGATGCAGGGCATACCGCTGTTCTTGGCCGTCATCACGTCGACATCGCTGTCGCCGATATAGACCGAACCTTCGCGGGTGGCACCAAGCTGCTTCAATGCCTCGATGACGGTGTCGGGTGCCGGTTTCTTACGTATGTCCTCGCGCTCGCCTATGGCCACTTCGACATATTCGCCGAAGAAATGGCGGCACAGCTCCTGTGTGGCAGCATAAAACTTATTGCTGACAACGGCAATGCCCTTGCCCGAAGCCTTCAGCCGTGCGAGCATATCCATCACGCCAGGGTAAGGCTGCGTGGTGTCAAGACTGTGTTCAAGATAGTGTTTGCGAAACGTAGCGTAAGTTTCATCAAACTCAGGATTGGAGTCGCCGTCCGGGATGGCCCGTTCCATCAGTTTTCTTACACCGTTGCCGACAAAACGGCGTACCTCGTCTAGGGTACGTTCAGCCATGCCGTGAGTGCGGAGAGCATAATTACAGCTCGCAGCCAAATCGTTGAGCGTAGCGAGTAGAGTACCGTCAAGGTCGAAAATGTAAGTGTCGTATTTCTTGTTATCCATAAAATAAAAAATCTGCAAATTTGATTCCGACTGCAAAGTTACAGCAAACTGCCGTAACAGAGAAAAGAGTTATGATAATTATTTACTCAAGTTTCTGATTTAGCATTTAGGCCGTCATTGCGTATGCTCTAA
>CALBJK010000105.1 GCA_937892695.1 uncultured Prevotella sp. | reverse complement strand
CCGACGATGCCAGTGCACGCGAAGTGTTCCAGAACTTGTTCTTCTCGGACAAACGTTACGACTTGGGCGAGGTTGGCCGTTATCGTATAAACAGGAAATTGGGACTTGACACTTCTTCTGATGTCCGTGTTCTAACAAAGGATGACATCATCGAGATTATCAAGTACATCATACAGCTTGTCAATTCAAATGCCACGGTGGATGATATCGACCATCTGTCCAACCGCCGTGTGCGTACAGTCGGAGAACAGCTCAGCAATCAGTTCTCGATAGGATTGGCCCGTATGAGCCGTACAATCCGTGAACGAATGAATGTGCGCGACAATGAAGTTTTCCAGCCTACCGACTTGATTAATGCCAAGACTATATCGAGTGTCATAAACTCGTTCTTCGGAACTAATCCGTTGTCGCAGTTTATGGATCAGACCAACCCTCTTGCCGAGGTGACACACAAACGTCGTCTCTCTGCGTTAGGTCCTGGCGGTCTGTCTCGTGAACGCGCAGGATTTGAAGTGCGTGACGTACACTACACCCACTATGGCCGTCTTTGCCCGATTGAGAGTCCTGAAGGACCTAACATCGGACTGATTTCGTCGCTTTGTGTGTACGCTAAGATTAATGAACTTGGTTTCATTGAGACACCTTATCGTAAGGTTGAGAACGGAAAGGTCGATTTGGACAACAAACACGTGATGTTCCTGACTGCAGAGGAAGAGCAAGACCATATCATCGGTCAGGGTAATGCACCGCTTCGCGAAGACGGAACGTTCATCCGTGACACTGTGAAATGCCGTCAGGACGCGGACTTCCCAGTAGTTCCGCCTGACCAGGTAGACTTGATGGATGTGTCACCGCAGCAGATAGCCTCAGTCTCGGCCTGTCTTATCCCGTTCCTTGAGCATGATGACGGTCACCGTGCCCTCATGGGATGTAACATGATGCGTCAGGCTGTACCTTTGCTTCACAACGATGCTCCTATCGTCGGAACTGGCATGGAGAAACAAGTCTGCGAGGATTCTCGTACGATGATTACGGCAGAAGGTGACGGCGTTATCGAGTACGTCGACGCTACAACAATAAGAATTCTTTATGACCGCACCGAGGATGAAGAGTTTGTCAGCTTCGAACCGGCCTTGAAGGAATACCGAATACCGAAGTTCCGCCGCACGAACCAGAATATGACCATCGACCTTCGTCCTATCTGTTCAAAAGGACAACGCGTAAAGGCCGGCGATATTCTTACCGAAGGTTATGCTACTGAGAACGGAGAGCTTGCCTTAGGTCGTAACCTCCTTGTGGCTTACATGCCGTGGAAGGGTTATAACTATGAGGATGCTATTGTTCTGTCTGAGCGTATGGTGCGCGACGATGTCCTGACTTCAGTCCATGTAGACGAATATTCTCTAGACGTGCGTGAGACAAAGCGAGGCGTTGAAGAGTTTACAAGCGACATACCTAATGTCAGCGAAGAGGCTACGAAAGACCTTGACGACAATGGTATCATCCGTGTCGGTGCAAGGGTAGAGCCGGGCGACATTCTTATCGGTAAGATTTCTCCTAAGGGAGAGAGCGATCCTTCGCCGGAAGAAAAACTTCTGCGTGCCATATTCGGCGACAAGGCCGGTGATGTGAAGGATTCTTCACTGAAAGCCAATCCTTCGCTTAGTGGTGTTGTCATTGACAAGAAACTCTTCTCTCGTGCAATCAAGACGCGCGAGTCGAAGAAGCAGGATAAGGTTCTGCTTGCAAAGATTGACGAAGAGTATGAAGCAAAGAATGACGACTTGAAGGATATTCTTGTAGACAAACTGCTTTCGTTGACTGAAGACAAAGTATCGCAGGGCGTTAAGGATTATACCGGAGCTGAGGTTGTGACTAAAGGCAGCAAGTTTACTGCAGCCATATTGAAAAACCTTGAATATGACGGTATACAGTCGAACGGATGGACTGATGACGAACATGCCAACGAACTCATCCAGAAACTGATAATGAATTATATCCGCAAGTACAAGTTGCTTGATGCTGAACTGAAACGTCGCAAATTCGCTATCACCATCGGTGACGAACTTCCTTCCGGAATACTACAGATGGCAAAGGTTTACGTGGCCAAGAAACGTAAAATCGGTGTCGGTGACAAGCTGGCAGGTCGTCACGGTAACAAGGGTATCGTCTCGAAGATTGTGCGCATGGAGGATATGCCGTTCCTTGCCGACGGACGTCCTGTCGATATCGTACTTAACCCTCTGGGTGTGCCGTCACGTATGAACCTCGGACAGATATTCGAAGCTATTCTCGGCGCTGCAGGTAAGAAATTGGGAGTGAAATTCGCGACACCTATTTTCGATGGTGCAAAACTTGACGACCTTTCCGAATGGACGGACAAGGCCGGACTGCCGCATCTTTGTTCTACTCACCTTTATGATGGTGAAACTGGCGAGCAGTTTGACCAGCCTGCAACAGTAGGTATCACCTACTTCCTGAAACTGGGTCACATGGTAGAGGACAAGATGCATGCCCGTTCTATCGGTCCGTACTCACTCATTACCCAGCAGCCGCTTGGAGGTAAGGCGCAGTTCGGAGGTCAGCGTTTCGGAGAAATGGAGGTCTGGGCTTTGGAGGCATTCGGCGCAAGCCATGTGCTTCAGGAGATATTGACCATCAAGTCGGACGATACAGTCGGCCGCTCAAAAGCTTACGAAGCAATTGTCAAGGGCGATCCTATGCCTACACCTGGAATTCCGGAGTCACTAAATGTATTGCTGCATGAACTCCGTGGACTCGGACTGAGCATTAAACTCGAATAATCCCGAACGAACACCCAAAATACGTATTTAAATATGGCTTTCAAGAAAGATACAAAAGTAAAAAATAATTTCACGAAGATAACCATCGGTCTGGCTTCTCCGGAAGAAATTCTGGAAAATTCGTATGGAGAGGTTACAAAGCCCGAGACTATCAACTACCGCACTTATAAGCCGGAACGCGACGGACTTTTCTGTGAACGCATTTTCGGCCCGACGAAAGATTACGAATGTGCTTGTGGAAAGTATAAGCGCATACGTTATAAGGGGATTGTCTGCGACCGTTGCGGTGTAGAAGTAACAGAGAAGAAGGTACGTCGTGAGCGTAGCGGCCATATCGAGCTTGTTGTTCCTGTAGCTCATATCTGGTATTTCCGTTCGCTTCCGAACAAGATCGGTTATCTTCTCGGTATGCCTACAAAACGTCTCGACGCTGTAATCTATTATGAGAAGTATGTCGTTATCCAGCCCGGAGTGTTGGAAGGACGCAAGGATTCAGAAGGCAACGAGCTGAATGGCTCGCATAAGATGGACTTGCTCACAGAAGAGGAGTATCTGGATATCGTTGACAACCGCCTTGATGCCAACAACGACTATCTCGAAGACTCAGATCCAAATAAGTTCATTGCCAAAATGGGTGCCGAGGCAGTGTACGATCTTCTGTCTCGTCTCGACCTTGATGCACTTTCATACGAGCTTCGAGACCGTGCCAACAACGACTCTTCGCAGCAACGTAAGACCGAAGCTCTCAAACGTCTGCAAGTAGTAGAGGCATTCCGCGCAAGCCGTGGAGTGAACCGTCCGGAATGGATGATAATGAAGATTATTCCTGTCATCCCGCCCGAACTGCGTCCTCTTGTTCCTTTGGACGGCGGACGTTTCGCAACGTCTGACTTGAACGACCTTTATCGTCGTGTCATCATCCGTAACAACCGTCTGAAACGTCTTGTAGAGATTAAAGCGCCTGAAGTAATCCTGCGTAACGAAAAGCGTATGCTTCAGGAAGCTGTCGACAGTCTTTTCGACAACTCGCGTAAGAGCAGTGCTGTGAAGAGTGACAGCAACCGTCCGCTCAAGTCCCTGTCCGACTCTCTGAAAGGTAAGGCCGGTCGTTTCCGTCAGAACCTTCTGGGTAAGCGTGTAGACTATTCGGCTCGTTCGGTTATCGTCGTAGGTCCTGAATTGAAAATGGGTGAGTGCGGTCTTCCTAAACTGATGGCAGCCGAGCTATACAAGCCGTTCATTATCCGCAAGCTCATCGAGCGCGGAATCGTGAAGACAGTGAAGAGTGCCAAAAAGATTGTTGACCGTCGCGAACCGGTAATCTGGGATATTCTTGAAAACGTGATGAAGGGTCATCCGGTTCTTCTCAACCGTGCCCCTACACTTCACCGTCTTGGTATCCAGGCATTCCAGCCTAAGCTGATTGAGGGTAAAGCTATACAGCTCCATCCTTTGGCTTGTACCGCCTTCAACGCCGACTTCGACGGCGACCAGATGGCCGTACATCTTCCGTTGAGCAATGAGGCTGTTCTCGAAGCACAGATTCTGATGCTTCAGAGCCATAACATCCTTAACCCTGCTAATGGCGCACCTATCACAGTGCCGTCTCAGGATATGGTTCTCGGACTTTATTACATCACTAAGATACGTCCGGGTGCTAAGGGACAGGGACTGACCTTCTATGGCCCGGAAGAAGCACTTATCGCACATAACGAAGGTAAGTGTGACCTCCACGCTCCCGTTAAGGTTCTGGTCAACGACCTCGTCGACGGCAAGATACAGAAGCGTCTCGTCGAGACATCTGTCGGACGTGTCATCGTCAACCAAATTATTCCGGACGAAGTAGGCTATTTCAATGACATCATTTCAAAGAAGACCCTGCGCGGCATTATTGCCGACGTAATTAAGGCCGTAGGTATGGCTCGTGCATGCGAGTTCCTTGACGGTATCAAGAACCTTGGCTATCGTATGTCTTATGTCGCAGGTCTGTCGTTCAACCTTGACGATATCATCATTCCACCAGAAAAGCAGGCCATCGTCGATAAGGGTAACGAAGAGGTACGTCAGATTATGGAGAACTACAACATGGGCTTCATAACCGACAACGAGCGTTACAACCAGGTCATCGATACATGGACCCATGTTAACAACGACCTTGCTAATGTCTTGATGAAAGAGATGACCGAAGCCGACCAAGGTTTCAACGCCGTGTTCATGATGCTTGACTCCGGAGCCCGTGGTTCTAAGGATCAGATCAAACAGCTGTCTGGTATGCGTGGATTGATGGCCAAGCCTCAGAAGGCTGGTGCCGAAGGCGCACAGATTATCGAGAACCCTATTCTTTCCAACTTTAAGGAAGGAATGTCGGTGCTGGAGTACTTCATCGCTTCGCACGGTGCCCGTAAGGGTCTTGCCGATACGGCCATGAAAACTGCCGATGCCGGTTATCTTACACGTCGTCTGGTCGATGTCTCTCACGATGTAATCATAACTGAGGAAGACTGCGGCACACTGCGCGGACTTGTCTGCACTGCTCTGAAGAACGGCGACGAGGTTATTTCCACACTTTACGAAAGAATACTCGGTCGTGTGTCTGTACACGATATCGTCAATCCTTCAACCGGCGAACTGATTGTAGCTGCCGGCGAGGAGATAACAGAACCTATAGCTCAGGCTATTGAAGACTCGTCTATCGAGAGCGTCGAGATTCGTTCAGTGCTCACTTGTGAGAGCAAGCACGGTGTCTGCATGAAGTGTTATGGCCGCAACCTTGCTACGAGCCGTATGGTTCAGATTGGCGAGGCTGTCGGTGTGATTGCCGCCCAGGCTATCGGTGAGCCGGGAACACAGCTTACTCTGCGTACATTCCACGCTGGTGGTGTGGCCGCCAACGCAGCAGCCAATGCGTCGATTATTGCAAAGAACGATGCCAAAATTGAGTTCGACGAGCTGCGTGTCGTTCCTTTTGTTGAGAACGACGGAGAGAAGGATGTCAACTGCGAGATGGTAGTAAGCCGTCTGTCCGAAGTTCGTTTCATCGATCCTAACACCGACATTGTCCTGTCTACGCTCAATGTGCCTTACGGTTCTTCGTTGTATTTCAAGACCGGAGACATGGTGAAGAAAGGCGACGTAATAGCCAAGTGGGATCCGTTCAATGCCGTAATCGTTACAGAATATGCCGGAAAACTTCGTTTCAACGATGTTATTGAAGGCGTTACCTTCCGTGCCGAAACCGACGAAGCTACCGGATTGACCGAAAAGATTATCACCGACTCTAAGGACAAGTCTAAGGTTCCGACCTGTGATGTCCTCGATGAGAATGGCGAAGTTATCGGTACTTACAACTTCCCGGTAGGCGGTCACGTAGTGGTAGACAATGGTCAGACAGTAAAGACCGGTACAACACTTGTGAAGATACCGCGCGCCGTAGGTAAGGCCGGTGACATCACCGGAGGTCTGCCTCGTGTGACCGAACTCTTTGAAGCCCGCAACCCGAGCAACCCTGCTGTCGTTTCTGAAATTGACGGTGAGGTGACAATGGGTAAGGTAAAGCGTGGCAACCGCGAGATTATCGTTACCAGCAAGACTGGCGACCAGAAGAAGTATCTTGTAAGCCTGTCCAAGCAGATTCTTGTGCAAGAACACGATGCCGTAAGAGCAGGTACGCCGTTGTCTGACGGTGTAATCACTCCGAGCGACATCCTTGCCATCAAGGGTCCGACGGCCGTTCAGGAATACATCGTCAACGAGGTTCAGGATGTGTATCGTCTGCAGGGTGTAAAGATTAACGACAAACACTTCGAGATTATCGTCCGCCAGATGATGCGTAAGGTGCAGATTGACGAACCCGGCGACACTACGTTCCTCGAACAGGAAATGGTCGACAAGCTCGACTTTGCCGAAGAGAACGACCGAATCTGGGGCAAGAAATATGTCACCGATGCCGGCGATTCGGAGACGCTGAAGGTAGGCCAGATTATTTCTGCCCGCAAGCTGCGCGACGAGAACTCTTCGCTGAAGCGTCGTGACCTGCGTCTCGTTCAGGTCCGTGACACCATTCCTGCTACGTCTACCCAGATACTGCAAGGTATCACCCGAGCAGCTCTGCAGACAAAGAGTTTCATCTCATCTGCATCGTTCCAGGAAACCACCAAGGTGCTCAACGAGGCAGCTATACGTGGCAAGGTCGACTATCTGGAAGGCATGAAGGAGAACGTAATTACCGGTCACCTTATCCCTGCCGGAACAGGTCTGCGCCAGTGGCAGAAACTCATCGTCGGCTCAAAGGAAGACTACGACCGCATCCAGTCTAACAAGAAGAGCGTACTCGACTATTCTAACGAAGAAAAGAAAGACTGATAATCATTCTGTTCTTCAAGACATAAATGAAAAAGCGTTCCGGGCTGTCCGGAACGCTTTTTTGATTATGCAATTTTATCAATCAGTAGTCATCCATCGTGTTGTTTACATTTCCTCTACGACGATTCCGCCGTTAGGCTGTATTGTCACATTGAAAGAGCCGTCTTTCTTCACTTTTGCTTCCTTCATAACGGTGGTGAGAAACTTCTCGCCCTTGCGCAGACTGTTGTCGGTGTAGTATTTGACAGTCTTGCCCGAAATCAAGTCGAGATTGAGTTTCAGTTTTAGAGGCTTGTCCGTAGCGTTCAGTCCTCCTACGTACCAGCGTCCGTTGTGCTTGCGTGCTATTACGACGTACTTGGCAGGATAGCCGTCGATGAACTTGGTGTCCTCCCATGTCGTGGGGACATTACGTAGAAAGTCGAGGACGTGCGAATCGAGTTCTTCTATGTTGTTGGGCTGCATGGCTATGCAGTTGATGCTGCACTGATTGGTGATTGCTGTTGCCATCTCAAACGTGTCAGACGTATAGCGGCGGTGACGGCTCTTGTTGTCACGGCTCATGAAGTGGTTCATCATCACTCCTCCCCAGTCGAAACTGCCTACAGCGTTGCGCGTGAATGGATATGTCGTGAGTACTTGGGCTTCGTCTTTTGCAAAGTTGTTGTCGAAGTAAACATTTTCGGAGGCCAGAGCCGCCTCGCTGCCTACATAGTTGGGGTACATGCGTTCCCATCCGCGCGGCAGTGTGCAGCCGTGGAATATCACCTGCAGACCGTAGTCGTTTGCATCGCTGAGAATCTGTTCGTAGAGCTTTATGGTCTCTTGCTTATCGCCGGCGAAGAAGTCTACCTTTATGCCCTTCACGCCTATGCGCTGCATCCATGCCATGTCTTTCTTGCGTTTTACAGGATCGTTCATCACCCCTCGCGGCCCCTGCGGAGCATCGTTCCACGAGCCGTTAGAGTTATACCACAGCATCAGGCTCACACCTTTGCTTTTGGCATAGGCTGCAAGTTTTTCAATCTTGTCGTAACCTATCTGTTTATCCCACAGTGCGTCTACAAGACAATATTCATAACCCATCTTCGCTGCCAGGTCGATGAACTGTATTTGATCGTCATATACTGTAGCGTTGTCCTGCCAGATGAGCCAGCTCCATGTGTAGCGTCCGGCCTTGTAGTCGTAGCGGGCATCGTACAGAGGCTTTACCACGTCGGTGAAGACAGTCGTCTCGACAATCGGTTTGAGTGTTTTGCCTACTGTTAGAGTGCGCCAGGGGGTAGAGCCCGGAAGGGCTATCTGTGCCCATTCGCTTCCGAAACCGTTGTTTTCGCCTTTCTGCGGATATTCTACAGTGTACCCGGTGTCGCTCTTCCATTCGCTCAGTCTTGCACCGCAGTAGTCGCCGGTGAGGCCGGTCTCGCTCACCAGCACCCATCCGTCGCTGCCGATATGGAACAGAGCCGGGAATGTGTAGCCAACACCGTTGAGCGAACGCTTGTCGAGCGGAGCATCGAGGGTGTATCTCTCTTCATACGAAGGCTTTGTCCGCTCCCATCCGGTCATGGGCAGGGCTTGGGGAGAGAGGAACGTAGTAGTGTAAGAAGGAAAGTTGAAAGCAGTAGTCTCTCCGTAGACTACGGCACATTTGGGGTTGCCTTTTTCTGGGCGCGGAAGTGTGTAGCGGAAGGCTACATCATTGTCCGACACGCTGAAGTCGACAACCATGGCATGCCCCTGAGCATTTTCGAATGTCAGCGACATGTCGTTCGACTTACGGCTCACGTCCTTCCGTTTCGATGTCCTCATCTGGTAAGACTCTTCCGCGCTTTTAGCCTTTTCGCTGACCAGCTTCAGTCCCTTTGTGAAGTCGCCGACGTTGGTCTTCAGTCCCAGCGACGAGCGTGTTAGCATCTGCTTGCCGTCATAGTTTATGTCATACTGTGCAAGGCCTCCTTCGTTAAAAACAGTCACGGTCAGCCGTCCGTCGGGCGAGGTGATTTGCTTTTTTTCTTGTGCAAAGGCTGCGACTGCCGCTATTGCCATTGCAGTGATCAAACTCAATCTTTTCATCTTTTTTATTTAGGATTTTAATCTTCGCTTTGCAAATTTACGATATTTTATTTTTTTACAAAATAGTAAGACATAATTAATTCCACTCCTTACTATTTGTAAAGACATTTTTTCTCGAAAATAGAAGAATGCGTAATTATTTCTTGAATTGTATGGACTGCTTGTGAGTTTTTGTATGTCTTTACAGTGCGGCGTATGGCTTAATGATATATTTTGAGGGAATTTCCGACGCTAATTCTATATTTGCGAGGATAACCCTACGAAACGATGTTTAACGATGCGGATATTCATTTGAATTTTAGCAACTGGTGCGTCAAGAATAAATCTTGACGCATTTTGATTTCTGCTGGATTATCGTCTTCAGCTCGATTGTGTTTCATCAAAAGAATTGTAATCTGTCCATATCCGGAAATAAAATCAAATAGGTTTTGTTTTTATTTCGCTCTTTTGGTGTAACTTTACAGTCGAAAGGAAAAACTTATGAAATATCCTATAGGAATACAGTCATTCTAACAAATAAGAGAAGGCAGTTATGTCTATGTCGACAAGGCAGACATGGTATATTAGCTTACTCACGAAGGTGAATTTACTTCTTAAGCCGTCTGCGACGGTTGGAAAAGGGTCTGCTTATTTCAAACCTTTGAAAACTACTTCCTTGGACGAAAGGATTTGTTCAATGGTAAGAAGATAGATGTGCTGGGAAAGGAGAAGATTATGTGTCATGTGTTTCTTATTGACTTCAACGGTTATGATTTCATGGAAGACGGTGTGCTGAAATACTCCGTCTACATCTTCGAGTTCAACTAAACGGCACTGCCGATGAAGCACTAAAGCAGATAGAAGAAAAGGCTCAAGCCAAGCCATACGCTACCGATGCAGGACCAGTTTACAAGATTGGCGTTAGTTTCTCGTCAGAGAAGGGAACTGTGGACGACTGGAAACAAGAATAAACGGAATACAAACAATGAAACTGAACCTAAAAACATTTGAACAGGAAATAGACCCAAAGATATTAAAACGCGGTCTTGATTATTATAAAGAAGGAAGAGTGGAGCCACTTACTGAACCAACACACAATGGTGAAACGGAGTTTACCGCTGACGGAACTGAACAGTATGACGTAACAGTTACGTTAGACGGTGACGAAGTGACCGATTATTCCTGTACCTGTCCCTACGACATGGGGCCAGTATGCAAACATGTCGTGGCAGCAATGTTCTGTCTTGCCGATGGAGAAGGCATAAAACTGGATGAAAAAGCCACTGCCAAGCCAAAGTCAAAGACCAAGAAGAGGTTCACGAAAAAGGATGTCGAAAGACTATTAAGCTCACTTTCGCATGACGATTTGAAGGACTTCATAAGGAAGATTTGTTCCTCTGACCGTCACGTAAGGCAGGAGTTTGTCTCGTCGCACATCAATCTCGTCATGCCCGTATCAACGGAGACATACACTCTTCAGATTGACGAGCTGCTGGAATCTTGCTGCGGCAGACATGGTTTCGTTGAATGGAACAGAGCCGGTGAACTCGGGCAAGGACTCGATGACATTGTAGAAGCGGCAAAGAACGCTGCAAGCAACAAAGATTGGGAAGGAGCATTCTGCCGCTTAAAGGCTATCATTGTGAAAGCCGAATTACTGCTGAACTCATGCGATGACAGCAGCGGTGATGTAGGTGGGCCTATAGAGGAAACATTAGGCTTCCTCCAAGAGCTTAGCGAAATGACTCTGCCTGAGGCTTTCAGGAAAGAACTGTTCGTCTATTGTCTCGACAGCTTCAAGCGTAAGGTGCTTGATGGTTGGTATTGGAACTGGACTTTCGCCAAATGCGCAGTGAATTTGACAAAGAGCCAAAATGATTGTAAGCCATTGGAGCAACTGCTTGATAAATACAAAACATCAAGCGATTACTCAGAGAATAGAGATTATGAGAAAGCCCTTAGCATCCGCCTTCAACTGATAGAGAAATGGGGAACGAATGAAGATGCCTCGGAATTCATGAAAGCCAATATCGACAACCCTGATTTCAGAAGAGAACTAATCAGCAAAGCGATGGAGGCAAAAGACTATCATGAGGTAGCCCGTATTGCAAATGACGGGATAAGGAAGGATGAAAAAGAACGGCCAGGACTTGCGTATGATTGGCGCGAATATAAGCTACAGGCTTACATCGAGCTGGAAGACTCTGCGAACATAGCCAAAATAGCCCGCTCATTCTTGTTAAACGGTGATGGCAGGTATCATAATCGCAAGTATTATTACGACCTTCTGAAAGAAAACACTCCCGAAGACCAGTGGCAGGAAACCATTCAAGGATGCATAAACGAACTTAAAAGAAAGCGCATGCCTGACCTTGACTTCATCATGCGGATTTATGAATGGGAGCAAGAGTGGCAACAATACTTCGAAACGCTTAGTAAATGCAGCACTCTGAGTAGAATGGAAGATGCTGAGCCAGCACTCGCCAGACGTTACGGCAACGATTTTATTAGCCTGTATGCTGATACATTGCGTGACTATGTTAAAGGTAATATGGGACGCAGTTCATACCAAGAGGCGTGCCGATACCTGAGACGGATGAAGAAATTGGGCGCAAAAGACACGGTTGAGGAACTTATAGCTGAGTTCCGCATAAAATACAAGGCAAGGCGCGCATTGCTGGAAGAACTTTCAAGGGTGTAAACATGATTACAGACAAACAGCAGCGAACGGCTGCGGCTGCCTTCGCACGGAAATGGCAGGGCAGGGGATACGAGAAGGGTGAGAGCCAGCTGTTCTGGACAGAACTGCTCACCGAGGTACTGGGTGTGGCCGACCCGTCACAGTTCATACGCTTTGAGCAACAGACACGGCTCGACCACACTTCGTTCATCGACGCAATGATACCATCGACCCACGTCATGATTGAGCAAAAGTCGCTCGGCAAGGACCTGCGCCAGCCCATCAGGCAGAGTGACGGCACGCTGCTCACGCCGTTTCAGCAGGCACAGCGTTACAGCGCGGTGCTGCCCTACTCTGAGCGGCCACGGTGGATAGTGACGTGCAACTTCGCCGAGTTCGACGTCTATGACATGGAGAACCCCAACGGCGAGCCGTCACGCATCATGCTGAAGGACTTGGAGAAGGAGTACTACCGCCTCAACTTCCTCACCGAGCAGCATGAGGCGCACCTGCAAAAGGAGATGGAAGTGTCAATGAAGGCTGGCGCGATAGTGGGCAAGCTCTACGATGCTTTCATCGGGCAGTATGATGCCGACGACCCACACTCGCTGCGCTACCTCAACATACTGTGCGTGCGACTCGTGTTCTGCCTCTACGCTGAGGATGCTGGGGTGTTCGGACGGCACGACATGTTCCACGACTACCTTGCACACTATGGCACCGAGGACATGCGCATGGCTCTGGTACAGCTGTTCAACATCCTGAACACGCCGTCTGACAAGCGCAGCAAGTACCTCAAGCCCGAACTTGCAGCATTCCCATACACCAACGGCGGCCTGTTTGCCGAAGAGATAGACATACCGCAGTTCACCGATGAGCTTCGCGACACCCTTCTTCAGCACGCCTCACTCGACTTCGACTGGAGCGAAATATCGCCCACCATCTTCGGTGGGGTATTCGAGAGCACACTCAATCCTGAAACTCGCCGCAAGGGAGGAATGCACTACACCTCGATAGAAAACATTCACAAGGTGATTGACCCGCTGTTCATGAACAGCCTTCAAGCGGCGTTCGAACAGTGTTTGGCAGAGACTAACATAAAGAAACGCCTGAAGAAGCTGCACCAGCTGCAGGACCACATAGCCAGCCTACACTTCTTCGACCCGGCATGTGGGTCAGGCAACTTCCTCACCGAGACCTACCTGTCGCTCCGTCGATTGGAGAACAACATCATAAAGGAGATATACAGCCAGGAGCAGCTCGACGCTTTCACCAATCCGATAAAGGTCAGCATTCACCAGTTCTACGGAATAGAGATAAACGACTTTGCCGTGACCGTAGCCATCACAGCCCTGTGGATCAGCGAGGCGCAGATGATAGCGGAGACTGAGCGCATCATACACCACGACATAGACTTCCTGCCCCTGCGCAGCTATGCCAACATACACGAGGGCAACTCGCTCCGTATGCCGTGGAAGGACGTGGTAAGCAAGGACAACCTCGACTATATCATCGGCAATCCGCCGTTCGTCGGGGCGCGTATGATGGACGAGAGCCAAAAGGCAGACATGATGGACGTGTTCGGGAGGCAATGGAAGAACGTGGGCAACATCGACTATGTCGGTGCTTGGTATAAGCGTGCTGCCGACTACATGAAGGACAGCCAAGTGAAGGCGGCTCTCGTCTCGACCAACTCCATATCGCAAGGCGAACAGGTGGCAAACCTCTGGCAGCCAATGATGGCTGAAGGACTACACATCAACTTCGCCCATCGCACCTTCCGTTGGGACAGCGAGGCTTCGCTAAAAGCCCATGTGCATGTAGTGGTGGTCGGTTTCTCATACGTTGATGAAAAAGAAAAAACAATCTTCGACAATGGACAGGCGATAAAGGCAAGCCACATCAACGCTTATCTGCTTGATGCACCAGACTCATTTATCTATAGCAGAAGTAAATCGTTGTGCGACGTTCCGAGGATTGGTATTGGCAACAAGCCCATTGACGGAGGCAACTATCTCTTTGAAAAAAGTGAGATGGAAGATTTTATAAAGAAAGAGCCACGGTCTGCACAGTACTTCCATCCTTGGTATGGCTCAGTTGAGTTCATCCATCAGCGTCCGCGCTACTGCCTGTGGCTTGGCGAATGCTCGCCAAAGGAAATCAAGGACATGCCGCTATGCTATGAACGGGTGCAGAACGTGAGGGAGCTAAGGCTCAAAAGCAGCAGCGCAGGAACACGCAAACTGGCAGACACGCCCACAAGGTTTCATGTGGAGAACATGCCGGACGGCCCATCAATCATCATACCACGTGTTTCTTCAGAAAGACGCAGGTATGTACCTATGGGATTTATCTCAAAAGGAACATTCGCAAGCGATGCAGTACATCTCATCCCCAACGCCACCATCTACCACTTCGGCGTGTTGGAGAGCAACGTACACATGGCATGGATGCGGGCGGTGTGCGGGCGGCTGAAGAGTGACTACCGTTACAGCAAGGACATAGTGTACAACAACTTCCCGTGGCCGTCGCCCACGGATGAGCAGGCATCAAAAATAGAGCAAAGTGCGCAAGCCATACTCGACGCAAGGGCTTTGTATCCCGACTCATCGCTTGCCGACCTCTACGATCCAACGCTCATGCCCAAGGAGCTGCTGCAGGCTCACCGACAGAACGACCGTGCTGTGATGGCGGCATACGGCTTCAGCACAAAGATGACCGAGAGCGAATGCGTGGCACGGTTGTTCAAGTTGTTCACTAATTTGTCACAAAGTTTGTAATTGTCTCTATGAACGCCGATAAATACTGAAACTATGAATAAACGGTAGCCACGATACTGCGTGGTCCGCCGTAGTTTCGAAACTCGCAAAGGTATATGCCCTGCCATGTTCCCATGTTAAGACGGCCACCAGTAATGGGAATGGTCAGACTCACACCGAAGAGCGAGCACTTGTCGTGGGCTGGCATGTCGTCTGGTCCTTCGAGGGTGTGGTCGTAATACGGTTCGTTTTCCTTTATGATATGATTCAGGATGCGCTCCATGTCACTGCGCACGTCGGGGTCGGCGTTTTCGTTAATGGACAGGGCGCAAGAAGTGTGCTGCACGAAGAGGTTGAGCAGTCCAGTCTGGGGCAGGGGCGCGGCAGCTGATCGAGAATTTCGCGAGTTACCAGATGGCATCCGCGCGGCTTGGCCGAGAGTCTGAATGTAGTTTGTTGTATCATAAATGTTCTGTTTTACCTGTTTCTTAGTGTCTTGTTATTAATCTGTTGCAAAATTACTGAATTATTCTTTTGCTCATACTTCAAGGCTTAATATAAAATGTAGAATCGGTATTTTTGCCGTTTCTTCACTTTCCTTTCTATTGCAGAAATGTGTTAAAACGATTGCATGTTGCTGATATTCGTCTTAAATTTATTACTTTTGTATCACTAAAAGTACTAGGATACTGAATAACTTTGAAACCAAACATTCAAATACATAATTAAAAACAACAAACATGGAAGAAAACAACAATCAAAACCCACAGGAAGGGTTCTCTATTGAGCTGAAACCCGAAGTAGCAAACGGCGAATACGCAAACCTCGCTTTGATCACTCACTCAAGTTCTGACTTTGTGCTCGACTTCGCGCGCATTCTGCCCGGAATGCCCAAGCCTCAGGTTCGCAGCCGTGTCATCATGGCTCCCGAACATGCAAAGCGTCTGCTTCAGGCTCTCCAGGAGAACATCTACAAATACGAACAGGCATTCGGCAAGATACAGATTCCCAGCCAGCAGGGTGGCCGCACAATAGCTCCTGCTTTCGGACAGGGCGGTAAGGGCGAAGCTTAATATAACAGATGTCCTACCCGGCGGTACAGCCATGCTTAACGGTTGCCGTCATTATAGATGGGGTTATAAATAATCCCACATATTATTGACAGAAGATGGTTCTTTAATCTTTTTGCTGTAAAATCGGATTTTTGAACCCACTTTTATCTAAACAAAAAGAACTGCCAGGCAGAAGGTATTAAATGCCTACGTCTGGCAGTTCTTTTGTGTTCAGTCATAATCGGCATCGCGTTGCTTTAGATGAAATGTTTTGTTCGTAAATAGAACAATCTTTAAGCCTTATTCTGACTTTCTGAAAGTGTCATAACCATATCATTGTCCATGGAAACCCCAAAAAATACGCATTGGAAATGATAAAAATATATTAAAGTGTGTTATATGAACTGAAATACTTGTTTGCCTCAGGCCTTCGCGATTCTATATATTAGGTAGTTCGGATAAATCTTCGTACCTTTGCAGCCCGAAAAGGCTCATTGTAGCCTTACTGTATGTGTGACAATAATATTACAATATAAATTAAAGATTAAATTATGCCTACAATTTCCCAATTGGTAAGAAAAGGCAGAAAGGTGCTTGCAGACAAGAGCAAGTCTCCGGCGTTGGATTCATGTCCTCAGCGTCGTGGCGTTTGCGTCCGCGTCTACACAACCACACCTAAAAAGCCTAATTCGGCAATGCGTAAGGTTGCCCGTGTTCGTTTGACAAATCAGAAGGAAGTCAACTCCTACATTCCGGGAGAAGGCCACAACCTTCAGGAACACTCCATCGTTCTCGTGCGTGGCGGTCGTGTGAAAGACCTGCCCGGTGTGCGTTACCACATCGTTCGCGGCACGC
Source organism: uncultured Prevotella sp. (assembly GCA_937892695.1). Lineage (GTDB taxonomy): Bacteria > Bacteroidota > Bacteroidia > Bacteroidales > Bacteroidaceae > Prevotella. The sequence goes on along the minus strand of CALBJK010000105.1, from coordinate 3,326 downwards.
TCGATACTGCCGGAGTGGCCAATCGTACACAGCGTCGTTCAAAATATGGCGCAAAGCGTCCTAAGGCTGCCAAGAAGTAAAGTCTGACATACAGAACGCAGATTAGAATTTATCAGTTTTGCTGGAGACATGTTTACGATACAGGTTGAGTAAATGTCCGAGAGAGGATGTTGAAGAACAGTAAGAGACAACCCCAAGCAGAATCAAACTTTCAAAAAAATGAGAAAAGCAAAACCAAAGAAGCGCGTGATCCTGCCGGATCCCGTTTACAACGACCAGAAGGTTTCCAAGTTTGTGAACCATCTGATGTATGACGGAAAGAAAAACAAGTCATACGAAATTTTCTACGCATCTCTTGACATCGTAAAGGGCAAGATGGAAAAGGAAGAGAAGTCGGCTTTGGACATCTGGAAGCAGGCTCTCGACAACGTAACCCCTCAGGTCGAAGTGAAAAGCCGTCGTATCGGCGGTGCCACATTCCAGGTACCTACCGAAATACGTCCGGAACGTAAAGAGAGCGTCTCGATGAAGAACCTTATCTCTTTCGCCCGCAAACGTAGCGGAAAGAGCATGGCTGAGAAACTTGCAGCTGAAATAATGGACGCATACAACAACCAGGGCGGAGCATTCAAACGTAAGGAAGACATGCACCGCATGGCTGAGGCTAACCGTGCATTCGCTCACTTCAGATTCTAAACATTAATAATAAGGTAAAAAGAAAATGGCAAACCGCGATTTACATTTGACTCGCAATATCGGCATTATGGCTCATATCGATGCCGGTAAGACCACGACGTCAGAGCGTATCCTGTACTATACAGGAAAAACTCACAAAATCGGTGAAGTGCATGATGGTGCAGCTACTATGGACTGGATGGCCCAGGAGCAAGAGCGTGGTATCACCATCACATCAGCTGCAACGACGTGTAACTGGGAATGGCAAGGCAAGAAGTATAAAATTAACTTGATTGACACTCCGGGACACGTTGACTTTACGGCCGAGGTGGAGCGTTCGCTCCGTGTCCTTGACGGTGCTATCGCAACTTATTCTGCAGCTGACGGTGTGCAGCCTCAGTCTGAAACCGTTTGGCGTCAGGCCGACAAGTATAATGTTCCGCGTATCGGATACGTCAACAAGATGGACCGCTCTGGTGCCGATTTCTTCGAGACTGTCCAGCAGATGAAGGACATCCTCGGTGCAAATCCTTGCCCCATCCAGATCCCTATCGGTGCAGAAGAGAACTTCAAGGGTGTAGTTGACCTCATCAAGATGAAGGCTATTCTGTGGCACGATGAAACAATGGGTGCCGAATATGAAGTTGACGATATTCCTGCCGACCTGCTCGACGAAGCAAAGGAGTGGAGGGACAAGATGGTCGAGAATGCTGCCAACTTCGACGATTCCGTTATGGAGAAGTATCTCGATGGTCAGGACATCTCTGAGGCAGAACTCATCGCTGCAATCCGCAAAGGAACAATAGCTATGGAGCTTACTCCAATGCTCCTCGGTTCTTCGTACAAGAACAAGGGTGTTCAGCCTCTTCTTGACTATACTTGTGCATTCTTGCCTTCTCCTCTTGACACAACCGCTATTGTCGGAACAAATCCCGATACCGGTGAAGAAGAGGATCGCAAGCCTTCTGAAGACGAGCCTACAGCAGCCTTGGCGTTCAAGATCGCAACCGATCCGTTCATGGGACGTCTGGTATTCTTCCGCGTTTACTCTGGTAAGGTTACAGCCGGATCATACGTCTATAACCCCCGTTCAGGCAAGAAAGAACGCGTGAGCCGTCTGTTCCAGATGAACTCCAACAAGGAAATCCCGATGGATTCAATCGATGCAGGTGATATAGGCGCAGGTGTAGGTTTCAAGGATATCCGTACTGGTGATACTCTTTGCGACGAGGCACATCCGATCGTGCTTGAGTCTATGACGTTCCCCGACACCGTGATTTCTGTAGCCGTAGAGCCTAAGAGCCAGGCCGACATCGCCAAGCTCGACAACGGCCTTGCCAAGCTTGCTGAGGAAGACCCGACCTTCACTGTTCACACTGACGAGCAGAGCGGCCAGACCATCATCTCTGGTATGGGTGAGCTTCATCTTGACATTATCATCGACCGTCTGAAACGCGAATTCAAGGTTGAATGTAACCAGGGTAAGCCTCAGGTAAACTATAAAGAAGCTATCACCAAGCCCGTAACACTGCGTGAAGTGTACAAGAAACAGTCTGGTGGTCGCGGTAAGTTTGCTGACATCATCGTAACAATAGGTCCTAAGGACGAAGACTATAAGGAAGGTGACCTGCAGTTTGTAAACGAAGTGAAGGGAGGTAACATTCCTAAGGAATTCATCCCATCAGTGCAGAAAGGATTTGAGAATGCAATGAAGAACGGTGTTCTCGGTGGTTACCCGATGACAGGACTGAAGGTTGTTCTGACCGACGGCTCTTTCCACCCGGTTGACTCCGACCAGCTTTCCTTCGAACTTGCTGCTCTCAATGCTTATAAGAATGCTTGTCCTAAGGCCGGACCGGTTCTGATGGAGCCGATAATGAAGGTCGAAGTCGTTACTCCGGAAGAGAGTATGGGTGACGTGATCGGCGACCTCAACAAACGTCGCGGTCAGGTTGAAGGCATGGACGAAGCCCGCAGCGGTGCGCGTATAATAAAGGCGATGGTTCCGCTTGCAGAGATGTTCGGTTATGTAACAGCTCTGCGTACCATCACTTCTGGACGTGCTACAAGCTCGATGGAATACGACCATCACGCACCTGTTTCCAGCTCTATAGCCAAGGCTGTGCTTGAAGAGGTGAAAGGTCGTGCCGACCTCGTTTAAATGAAACAGAAATGAAGAGAGGATGGCGTCGTTTAGCGAATGACTCTTAAACGGCGTACCTCCCTCTTCCTATATTTAATCAATAATTAAAACAACAATGAGTCAGAAAATCAGAATCAAGCTGAAAAGCTACGACCACAAGTTGGTAGACAAATCGGCTGAAAAGATTGTAAAGGCAGTAAAGGCCACAGGAGCAATCGTGAGCGGCCCGATTCCATTGCCTACACACAAACGTATTTACACTGTAAACCGCAGTACGTTTGTAAACAAGAAAGCGCGTGAGCAATTCCAGCTCAGCGACTTCAAGCGTCTTATCGACATCTATAGCTCAACAGCAAAGACAGTAGACGCACTGATGAAGCTCGAACTGCCGAGCGGTGTGGAAGTGGAAATCAAAGTATAGTAAAATATTAATTTTAATTGAAATGCCAGGATTAATTGGAAGAAAAATCGGAATGACATCCGTTTTCAGTGCCGACGGTAAAAATGT
>CALBJK010000104.1 GCA_937892695.1 uncultured Prevotella sp. | reverse complement strand
AATTTATTGAGATTACCAACTTTTATGAGTACTTTCTTATCCCGAATTCAGGTTAATAGGTTTCGCCGCAATGATGGCAACGCCCTCGTTTTCCAAGGTACTGACTCAGGCGCAATGACAGGACTGAGGACTCCATTTGGGATACCGATTGTTCCCAGTGTTCCTATAAGATGCCTGCGCTCTGTGTCAGACAGGCGTAATGCGTTAGACAAAATTTCATGATATGTCATACAACTTCCTACGATATTAATGCAAAATACATGCCTGTTTACAACGCTAAGATTAACTAGAGCCAAGCGTTATTGCCATTTCGAGTAAGGATACAGGAAGTTAGCAACCATGCTTAGATACGTGATGGCTGCCAAGTTAAACCTACATTATTCATGAGCAATAAAAAAAGAGAATTCTAAAGATACGACTTGGACGATCCGTCTTGCCTTTATCTTCTAACCACATAATGCCGTCCGGACAAAATTAAGAGAAGCACAGTTTCGCCAAACGATGCTCCTCTTTCTGATTATTAACCTAAATGAAGTTTATTAAATTATAGGCCACTTTCGCTAATCTACTGATATGTGACCTGAACATCATACGATTTGTTCTCTTAAACCGTCTTGACCTTATCCGGTCTCACCGACCATACGTAGCCATAATCTGGCAGACTGTACACAGTCGCCTAAATAATTAAGAACTTAAACCTAACTCTTTCGTTTACTTGAATAACAATTAATAGAAAGGAAAACCGAATTTAATAAGTATAAAAGAAGAAAACGTAAGTTAACACGGTCAACTCTTAAAGAATTGACCGTGCTTGTAAGTTCAGCGTAAAGTCCTTTCTTTGACATTAAAGCCGCTTATTTCTACTTGCGGTGCTGCGCTGCGCGCATCTTCTTCTTTCCATTCTACAGTGACTGTCTTACTGTCGCCAGGCATGAGATGGAAGTAATTATCAGAATAGTTGACAGGCAGTATCTGAATGCCGTCGCTACCCATCAAGTTAAGCCTCACCATCATTGCCGGACTTTGCGACTCGTTGGTCAACTTAACAGTCATGTCATGAGTCCCATTCCGGACTGTAGCCACGAGGTTCACTTCGGGCAGATTATTGAGTTCCTTCAAATTGCCTTCATCATTTGAACATACATAGAAATTGTCCGACAGAGTTTTTCCTTCATTATCGGCCAGTCGTAGACGTATGTAGTAAACATTCTGTCCGTTAAGCTCATAGAGCGAATCGGTACGCAGTTTTTCTAGAACCACAGTGGTGTCGTCGTCAGAAGAAAACGTCTGTTCTGACTTGTCCACGACCTGTCCGCTATAAGAAAATACTTCTCTTGTTGCCTTCATAGCTTTTATTGTTCCTGCTGCACGGTTTACTACTTCAACATTGCGTGTAAGCGCATTCCACTGTATGTGTATCGGCTCACAAGCTTTCTTACAACCGAAGAATGCTGCTGTGGGTTCGAAGTAGTAGTCGTAGCACTGCCAGGTCATGCTGGGCCAGGCTGCATGGCTCATCCATATCAGCAGTCCCATACGGTCGGAGCTTCCGCTTTCGTACATCGCACGGTAGCCGTCGTAGTTCTCCCACTGTGCCAAGCTTGTAAACTGCCGTGCATTGGTGACGTTGCCGAAGGCTTTCTCCACAATAGCGTTGAATGTGGCTCCGCGCTGCGCACCCTGCTGGCAATAGTCGTGCTGTCCCCACTGGTCGCCTTGAGGCCACAGAGCGTCGGGACTGAGCGTGCGGCTGAGTCCTTCGTATGTCATTACGTTAGGCATTCCTCGTTCGCTGTGCAGCTTCCCGGTCTGGCGGGCGAAATATTCCTTTGCCGGAAGTGCCCAGTACGGACCATGTCCGCTCACTCCGTCATCGGCCGAACTCGAGATGTAGCCGAGACCCTGATGCATGTCCTTGACAAACGAGCGCAGCTCCGTGTCGATGGTCTTGGGAGGATAGCCTTCGTTACGTCCGCAGTAGATGCCGATGGACGGATGGTTGCGTATGCGTGCCACATAGTCGGCAGCGTTTTCAAGAAACATCTTTTCGTCGAGTGGATCAGGCCCGTCGGCCGGATTTGCCAGCCAGAAGTCCTGCCACACCACAATGCCGTACTTGTCGCAAGCCTGATAGAACTCCTCGTCGCCGGTCTGTCCCACCCAGTTGCGTATGGTATTGAAGTTCATGTCGCGGTGGTATTTCACAGCTATGTCATATTCGCGTCCGCGATAGCATAAGTTGTTCTCGCTGAAACCCCAGTTGCCGCCTAACGGTACAAACCTGCGTCCGTTGATGTACATCGTAAGCCTGGTATCCATGTCACGATAGTCGACCTGCCTCACTCCGGCCTTGTAGTCGATACGGTCGGAAGGAAGCGAAGTTTCATCATCGGTCACAAACTCGAAACCTGCATCGTAAAGATACGGTTGGCCGTAACCGTTCGGCCACCACAGACGCATGGTCTGATCTTTCAGCACACTATAAGACGATGGATTGAAACTTATCTCTTTGGTTTCGCGAGGCATGAGTGACACTTTCTGGTCGAATTGTCTGTCGCCTATCCATCCGCGCAGAGTTCCGCTGACGGTGTGTTCCTCGTTGTTGGCCAGCACCACCGACGGTGTCATTGTGGCCGTGGTGTCGGGCAGGTTCAGACGCGACGTGAGCAGCGGGTCGCTCAGGCTGACAGCACCCGAAGCCGTAAGAGCCACATCGTTCCATATACCAATATCGCGTCCACGTATGGTCGATATCCAGTCCCACCCTATCGTCGCATGGAAGGTAGGGTTATCGTAGCCTAGGATACCTCCGTTAAAATCGGTGTTGACCTTGTATTTTTCCTTCACTGCACCAGGGTGGGCGTTTTTCTCTATCTTCACAGCAAGCACGTTGTCGCCGTCTTTCAGCAGACTAGTCACGTCGGTACGTCCGCGCATGAACGCCCCTTCCATACGGTCAATCTTATGTCCGTTAAGATAGATGTCGGCCTTCCAGTTGATGCCGTCGAAGTTGAGAAACACGTGCCGTCCCTTCATCTCTTGCGGGACCTTGAACTCGGTGCGGTACCAGAAGTCGGAATTGAAGAACGACTCGGAAATCTGAAGCATGTTGTCGGCAATGTTCGGGTCGGCCAGAGCGCCGATGTTCACATAGCTCATAAGCACCGTTCCCGGCACCGTAGCCGGAATCCATCCGGCAGGGACGAAACCGTCCGAAGATATCTGTTCGCCCACGGCCTCAACCTCCGAAGCCCTTTGCAGCTTCCATCCTCCACCGTCGAGAAGATAACGTCCGCCGATTTTTCCGGCCAGAGCATGGGGTTCTGCAGTCAGGCCGCCACGTCCCATCACACCGAATTCGCTCAGGACATAACGGCCTGACCGCCCCGGACGAGTCATAAGCACCCTCACATAGCGGCCAGTCTGAAGGGCGAAAGAAACATTGTCGGTGAGACTTTTACCACCAGGCAGAGCCGCTACTGTCTTCCACTGTTTTCCGTCGTCCGACACTTCGATACGTCCGTCAACGGCTTTCTCCATCCAGTCGAGTCGCACACGGTCGAATGTGGCGGTAGTTCCAAGGTCGACGCTCACCCATTGGGTGCCGCCCCCCTCGCTCATCCATGCGCTTCCGAACGAACGCGAAGGCAATACGTCGGTGACAGCATTGCCATTATCAGAGAATTTTAGTTCGGTTACAGTCCAGTGGACCGCACCATTCATTGCGAACTCCACGCGCAGCGACCCCAAATCACCGGCCTTGCCCAGCGGTTTGATGGCAATTTTGGTGTCGATGTTACGAGTGGGAAGTGTGGCTGCTTCGGTCACCTTGTTCGGGTCGGTATGGGCTTTATATTTCGACTCCTTACCGGGCAGCCCTGCACCCTTCTCCTCGCCGATGACTGTCCATCGTCCTTTCTTGTCTTTCTGCAATATACGGATGGCATATCCGCCGGAAGTCTGGGCTGCATCGTAGGCCAAGCTGCATATTATCCTCAAGCGGTCGGCTCTGACTGTCATTCCGTTCCATACATATTCGATAAAAGCGTTGTCGCCCATGAGGATGTTACGCGTATATTCGCCGCCATCAATAGCCCATTCGCGTTCGCGTCGTGGCAGAGTCCCGGAATTAGTGCGTGCCGTGAGGTAAGGCAGCGGTGCTGTGGCTACAATACCGTCGGTAGTGAGTTGCGCCGTAAGGTTATAATCGTAAGACGACGAGTGACGTGCCATACGGTGAAGGGCGATGTTGCGATAGGTGTCGTCCACTCTAAGCGAAGGTGAGAAATTCTCGCTTGGCAATCCGGGATATTTTCCGATGCCGCGTGTGCCGTCACCGGCGTATGCGACCATAGCCGTAACACCCGCCAAAACCATCGGCAGCCACACTCGGGTAGCATTAATTAAAAGATTGTTGGGTCTCATATCTGTTTTTTAATTCATTGTTTCCTGTAAGGTGAATCACTTAATATAACAACCTGGCGGTAGCTTCTACTTAACATTCCTGATAATTAATGACAGCCATGCCCTTCCTGTCTTCGCTTAAATCGCAAAGTTACATAAAAAATCGGACTTTCAACTTTAAGCTGTTGGCAAATGTCGGCACACTGCAACCACTGGCAAACACCACACTGTAGGAATCACAAGGAAATCTGTGTAGGAAATTCACTTTCAAACTGTAATTGACAGATCAGTCAGTCGATTTTCAAAGGGCTGCTTTCAATTTGTAAGTAATGTTTAAAAAATAACTTCCGCAATTTTTCTGTTGCAGTTTATGTTTAG
>CALBJK010000103.1 GCA_937892695.1 uncultured Prevotella sp. | reverse complement strand
AAAATAAATCACAAGCATGTCATTACGGTCTCATTTAGACCACTTTCTCGTTAAAATAATTCTGAAAGCCAACATTCGGTAACTTTTTTGCTGAAATAAGATTTACCAAGCTTGCATTATATATTATTTTTAACTACATTTGCAGAGAATAACATAGAATCAATATCAAAATAACCTATGAACAAAATCCACTTGTTTTCATGCTTTATTGGTACAGCCGTCATGTTTGCCGTGCCTATATATAGTATGTACGCCCAAGAGAGTGGCGGAGGAAAACAACGCACATCGCTAAGGACGGCGAAGCAGAAGCCCGATGCACGGCGCACCGGACTCACGGCCAAAGTCGCCGAAGATAAGTATCCTGCCCTCAGGAAGCGGATATCAGTACAGTCTGTTAACAGTCATGGTATAGTCGAAATACCATGGCGTCCGACCGACACAAGCCCTTTCATACAGCGCAAAGCACCTATGCAGAAAGCCGCAACCGACGGCCGCGAGCTATGGGGATGTCTAAGATCAAGCGAAAGCTGGACAAGCAACAAGTTCGGCTTCTACCAGTTCAACGCCAAAGAGAACCCATCATTCACACCGAAGATGATCTTCGATACATCTACGGGCATACCATCTTACATTTATGCCAATGCCGGAAGCCGGCTTTATGATGGAATGCTCGATTTTGTCTACATCAACACCGATTATCCCGACTACTACTTCTACCATTACCGCATCAATACCGAAGAAGAACCTTGGCAAATTGTGGTAGACCGGGAGAAAGTGAAAGACAAGGCTCTATGGGCACTTGAAACGGCTACCGACAACGCAACAGGGCGCGTCTATGGCCAGTTTTACAACTCGTCAATGACAGGACTGGAGTTCGGCGAAATCGATTATAATACCATGACGCGCACCACTATCGGCGAGGCCGAACACGCCTATGTGGCTCTCGGCGTAACGAAGGACGGTGTGATGTACGGTGTGGCCGACGATGCCAACCTCTATAAGATAAACCTTACGGACGGAACGGAAACCCTCGTCGGTGCTACCGGACTACAGCTAAAGGTTGGCGGAGCGACCTATGAACAGAGCGGTGAGATAGACCAGGCCACGGGCATCTTCTATTGGGCTGCCTACGACTCAGCAGGAAAGGGCGCACTCTACACCGTAAACCTGACAACCGGTAAGGCCTCCAAGTTGTCCGACTTTGCTGACAACGAGGAAGTGACGGCTCTGACGGTGCCCACACCACAGGCCAACGACGATGCTCCAGCTGCTGCAACGGGGCTTTCGGCAAGTTTTGAGGGTGGTTCGCTGAGCGGAACAGTCAGCTTCACAACACCTACGACCACCTTCGACGGCGGCAGTCTTGTCGGTCCGCTCGAATATACTGTGACCGACGGCACGGCGACTCTTACCAAAGGAACTGCCGCGCCAGGCGAGAAAGTCAATGCGGCTGTCTCTCTCAAAGAATCGGGACAGAAGGTATTCACAGTTACTACGTCAAACTCTGCAGGTCAGAGTCCAAAGGCCAAGACCGCACCGGTGTACGTCGGATTCGATTATCCCAACTCCATGCCTGCCCCTAAACTTGTAATCGACAGCCAGACGGGTAAGGCCACGCTCACGTGGCAAGCTCCCGACGGCGGTCTGAACGGCGGATTCGTCGGCAAGTTGGCCTACGAGGTAAGGCGTTATCCGGACGAAGCTCTCGTGACAACCGTTTCAGACGGCACGACAACATACAGCGAGACGCTGCCTAAACAGAGTCTCACCAAATATTCGTATGGCGTGACACCTGTCAACGGCGATGTTCGCGGCGAAGAAGCGTTGTCCAATACAGCCATTTACGGCACGGCCTTCAACCCTCCTTATTCGGAGACGTTCGACACGGAGAGTTCGCTCGATTTCTTCACCGTCGACGACGCTAACTGTGATGGCATCACATGGGTGTGGTATGAAAACCAGATGAGAGACCTCAAGTGTGTCGATTACAAATACGGAAGTTGGGACCAGGGCGACGGTGACGACTGGCTGTTCACCCCGCCAGTCCATCTGAAGTCGGGCGTAAACTACGATGTCTCGTTCAAGCTGGGCACATGGGACAAGAACAGCAAGGAACGTATCGAAGTGAAGTTCGGCAATTCCAATTCGCCCGAAGCCATGTATGGCATACTACTTAGGGATACGACCTTTGCGACCGATGAAGAGCTGCAAGAGTTTGTACGTACTATCAATATCGACAAAGACCAAGACGTTTATATCGGATTCCACGCCCTTACGCCCGGAATGAACTATCATCTTTTTGTCGACGACATCAAGATAGAACAAGGACTCGCTGCCGTTCTGCCCGATTCGGTGACAAATCTTACAGTTGTTCCTGCACCGAAAGGTGAGCAGGCAGCCATAATACGGTTCAACGCTCCGTCAAAGAATGTTGACGGAGGCAATCTGTCAGAACTTACCAAAGTGACGATAGAGCGTGACGGCAAGACCGTGGCCGAACTCTCACCGAAGCCTGGCGAGGCTGTCGAATATAAAGACACCGAGGCCGCAACAGGCGCAAACACCTACACCGTGATACCATGGAACAGCACAGGTCAGGGCCGTTCGATCACCAAGACTTCGTCATACGTGGGCATAGACGTGCCAAGCGAACCGACGAACGCCGTTGCCAAGGACAACACTACAGCTGTGCGCATAGAATGGGAAGCTCCTTCCGAGGTGGGCAAGAACGGAGGATACGTTGCCGCCGACGGTCTTACCTATTCGGTCTACGCTCTGAAGCGCGGTGAGCCTTCGGTGCTCGAAGGCGAGACCCATGCTACATCGTTCGACGTAGCACACAATACAGGAGAAGGCGAACAGGAGGTTCTGCAGTATTCTGTTACAGCGAAAAACTCGATTGGAGAGAGCGGCGTGGTCTACACCGACGGTCTTGTCGTCGGCAAGCCCTACACCCTGCCATTCGTGGAGAGTGTACCAAAAGGCGAGATGACATCCGGACTGTGGTGGGCTCGCAAGCAGGGAACAGCTTCGTTCCGCGCCGTTACGTCCGAATCGGTTGACGGCGACGGCGGTTGTCTCGGAGTTGAAAATGTAGTCGAAGAAGGCGATATAGCCTATATAGGCACAGGCAAACTTGACCTTAGCGACGCACAGTCGCCCAAACTGGCGTTCAGCCATTATGCCGAGACAGGCACCGACCATGTGCTCACGGCAGAAGTGCAAAAGCCCGACGGCTCGGCCGATGTGCTAAAGACCATCGACTATGCAGCCGACCAGTCGCTTACAGGCGGGTGGAACACCGTGATAGCCGATCTTTCGACCTATCGCTCACTGCCCTACGTCATAGTGAGGTTCTGCGTGAAGACCGGCGCGTCTTTCGGTGCAGTCTATGTTGACAACGTGAACATACGAGACATGAAGGCCGAAGACGTTTCGGTAGCAATCGACGCACCCGAAAAGACCGTGAAAGGACGCACGTCTAAGATTGGTGTAATCGTTACAAACACTGGCGAAAACCCTGCGAGCGATTATGTCGTCACTCTGAAAGATGGCTACGCTGTTGTCGGCCGGCAGCAAGTTTCTTCCGAAACTGATCCGGCGCAGAACAATACCGTATACTTCAACTATACCCCGAGCGTGATGTCTAAGACCAAGGAAACAGAGCTTACTGCCACGGTCGAATATACGCCCGACCAGTACACAGCTGACAATACGTTCACTGTCACTTTGCCGACAGACGATTCTACCAAGCCTGCACCTGAGGAAGTGAAAGCCGAAGAAGACGGACAGGGCGGTGTGACCGTACAGTGGAACAGACCGGAGAAAGTCGCAAGCAATGTGACCGACGACTTCGAGGGCTACACCCCGTTCATAATAAAGAACATCGGTGAGTGGGAGACAGTCGACGGTGACAAGGGACTGGTAAGCGGAATATCTCAGTCTCTCTATTATGAGAACCAGAACAAGCCTTTCGCTTTCATCACCTTCAATCCCGAATATCTTGACCCCGAACTCGCGGCCAACTATCCCGACCTGGACGCTCATTCGGGTCAGCAGTACATGGCAGCCCTGATGAGTGTTGATCCGTCAACCAAAAACTTCATTGACCTCGACAACTGGCTGATTAGTCCTACGCTGTCGGGCGACAAACAAACCGTAAGCTTCTACGTCTCCAACCGTAACGACGGCGAAACAAAGTATGCAGAGAAGTTTGATGTGCTATATTCGACAGGCGGGACATCGATAGACGAGTTCAAGAAGATAGGTTCTACCCACACCGTAAGCAGCGGAACATGGGAACTTGTCAGTGTCGAGCTACCTGCCGGTGCTACCCGTTTTGCCATCAGACAGATAACCGACAAGGACAACTCGTGGCTGTTTCGCGTAGACGACGTGTCGTACCAAGCCGGTGCAGGAGTAGTCACTGGATATAATGTCTATCGTGACGGCCAGCTCGTCGGTACGGTACCCAATACTCAAAGTACGTTCACCGACACCAATGTTAACGACGGTAGCCACACATACGCCATTACAGCAACATACGCCGATGGAGAATCAATGCCTCAATATGCCGAACCGGTAATCGTGACATTCATACAAGTTGTGAAGAATGTAACCGGGCAAACCTACACCGTCTATACCACCGACGGTCAGCTCATGGTAAAGGATGCTAAGTCGCTTAACAACCTTCGTCCCGGCATATATATCATAAACGGTAAGAAGACAGTATGGAATTTACACAAATAGAAAATATATAATGCTTGACGAGCACAAATCTCATCAAGTTATAATATTACGAAACGGTATCTTCCCAGTTGTCGGAAGATACCGTTATTTTGTATGCTAAGTTTTTCTTTGTGCTCATCGCCTATACACTTTATGACGATTGCCGCTGCCGTAAGATTGTAGGTTCTCTTAATTCTTCATGAACACAAGGTAGACTGCGCCGACGAGGAGCAGGAAGGCGAGTGCATGGTTCCAGTGCAAGCCCTCACCTTTGAACAAGATATTGGCCACGACGGCAAAAACACACAGGCTTACACACTCCTGAATGACCTTGAGCTGTACAAGGCTGAACGGTCCGCCGTTGCCCTGAAAGCCGATGCGGTTGGCGGGCACCTGACAACAGTACTCGAAGAAAGCGATGCCCCACGACAAGGCTATCACGCCGATGAGAGGCCAATGGGCTGTCACGCCCGTCTGCTGCAGACGCAGATGGCCGTACCACGCCAAGGTCATGAAGATATTGCTGAGAATGAGGAGAAGTATGGTGTAAGTTCCGTTCATATTGTTATAAAAAACTATGTGGTCAGACAGAAGACTTCGGTCATTTTCGCCCGAAGTCGGCCGGCACCTCGCCCCACTGTCTCGTCTCCCATTTTACGACTGGGTTCTTGGTGGTGTCGTGGGTGCGGAGCCATGTCTCTGCACGGGCTATAATCTGAAAGAGCTGTTCGGTATCCGGGGTACGCGGAAGTTTGGTCTTGCATTGCTTCTTAGTCACCCAGAGTATGGCGTTGCAGCTGTCCGAGTAGACGGTCTTGCCCTCAACGCCCTGTTTGTCGAGCAGAGCCAGGGCATGGACAATGGCAAGAAACTCGCCGATATTGTTTGTTCCGTGTACGGGGCCGAAGTGGAAAACCTCCTTGCCGCTCATAAGGTCGATGCAACGGTATTCCATCGGTCCGGGATTTCCCGAACACGCCGCGTCGACAGCCCAAGAGTTCAATTCGTAGTCCATAATGGTGCAAAGGTAATAATAAAAGCCGACAAACAGAACAATATTTTCTTCTTGCTTCAAATATGCCTCATATTGCGCTCTGATATGCGGCATTCCAGAAGCTGATATGCCGCATATCAGACGCAGAAACGCCGCATTTCAGAAGTCAGTTTTGCCGTTTTTGTAATATATTGATAATCAGACAAGTAAAAAACTGTGCCAGAAATTTCAGCTCATACAGGACTTGTTCGCAAAAAGAACAATTGTGGCATATCGCTTTGTCACCCTCAGTAGGGACGCACGGCTCGTACGTCCGACCAAAAAGAATGCCACCCACCAATATGACGCATTCCGTTAGGGAGACGCACAGGAGTGGCGTCTCTACGATGGATGCTCGCAGCTAAATACAAAATTACTAACTGATAATTACTAACTACTAATTGCCGGCTGCCAAATAATCAACGATGATGCTCCCGTTGTAAGCCCAGAGCCATAATGTAAGCAGGGACAGGAATACGACTGAAGCGCGACGCAGACGGCGACGGGCACTGACGCTGCGCAGCAGACAGGCAGCAGACAGCGGAACGATAAAAGCCCAGTGGGCGGTCATGATGTAGACCTCGTTGAGTCCGAAGCCGAATCCTATGTGCATCACCATGTCAAAGGCAGCCCATGATAGAGCCATCAGTAACAGTTTTTCCCGCCGTCCGCACCATGCTCCCACAACGAGCAGCAACACAATCAGCACTTCGACAATATAGCTCACCGTCCAACGGTAACTGACGAATATGGGACGGGAGAACTGCACATCTTCGAGCAGATGGTCGCGGTGGAGCTGGAACGACTCACCGAAGACGTTGTCAGTAACCGACCGCAACCGTGGCGTAGTCATGTCGCTCCATTCCAGCAACGGCATGTCCTTGGCTATGGCCTGTCCGTTATGTTGCTTCACCCATTCGTCGTGAGCCTTGAACTGGTCGCCCACATTGGGATTTTTCTTTTTCTGCACCTGTTCGATATGGCTGATATCGCGTTTCTGGTCTTGTATGATGAGACGGTCGAGCATAACGTTCAATCCTCCTAACACAGCCACCGACGCGGCGAACACAGCCACATAACGCCATCCGAAAGCCTTGCGTCCGTTGGCAAAAAGCAGGGCTATGCCGGTCTTAACGCCGTTAGACAGCGTCATACCGGCCGTGAAAAAGAACAACAGTCCGGCGCGCAGCCATGTCAGCTGCCGGCCCAGCCGCATCTTGTCTCCTACATAGTAGAGCGTGAGCATGAGCAGGAAGAGCGATATGCAGAAATGGTCGGGTACCATCGTGGCCACAAGCACATGGGCGAAGCCGAAGAACATGGCCGTGAGCAGCATGGCCTCGCCATGGGTGAGACATGTCAGACGGCGCATGGTGCGGAAGAGGAACACCGCCGCGTAGGTGGCGCAGAACACATTGATAAGAGACGTGAAGAAGATGGCGAAGTTGAATCCTGTCAGATGCATGAGCCACTGGTTGAGCCAATAGAATGGGAAGAGCAGAATCATGTAGAAAGGATGGCGAAGCGTGGAGAAATGGATGCGCAGACACGACAAGGCAATGCACGAGAAGTCGTCGTAGCCCGACATGTCCAGATGGCCGAAGAAGATGCCCCAGAACCCGACGTGGCTGCCCTTTGTGAAGCTGTCGTAATGGTTGTAGATGAGCAGACCGTTGAAAAAAACAAACACTATAAGCCCCACAGCCGCGACCCATCGCTCTTCGCGGTCGAGACGGAGAAGGGAAAAATTGCGTCGGAAGAATGCGCCTGTGCGCTGAAAGAAAGAACCAAAGGATGTTGCCATCAGTCAATCGAAGAAATAAAAATAAAACAACAGAACAAGAAAAGATGCGTCAGCCTACGAGGTAGCCTCCGATGAGCGACCCGTTGTAAGTCCACAAATATACGGTCAGAAGGGCGATGACCACACGCAGCCACTGCCGTGTCCGCCCTTTGGCCGCAGACAGCAGGAAAGCCATGGCCACAGGCATGACGTAAGCCCAATGCGCCGTCATGATGTACACCTCGTTGATGCCGAAACCCAGACCGATATGCAGCACCATGTCGAGGGCGAAACACGACATGCACATCCACAGGAAACGCTCGCGTCGGCCACACCACACTCCGGCGAAGAAGAGCAGCACCGTCAGAGCTTCGACAGCGTAGTTCCACCACGAACGGTACGTTACGATCATCGGACGGGCACCCAACTCGTCTTCGAGCAGATGGTCGCGATGGAGCTGGAGCGACTCGCCGAAGAGATTCTCGACCACCGACTTGGGTCGCGACGTGGTTATGTCGGTCCATTTCATAAACTCGCCCTTGGATATGGGCCGGCCCTGATGCACACGCGGCGGACGCTTTTTAGAGGGTTTGGCCTTGGTTGTGGCAG
>CALBJK010000102.1 GCA_937892695.1 uncultured Prevotella sp. | reverse complement strand
ACTAAATTTTAGTGAAAACACCAAACAAAATATGTTGTAAAACTCTAAATATCAAACACTTACTAATTATTCAGTGAACACTAATTAAAACACTTATCTATGGAAAATTTAGTGAAGCGTCCCCAATTGGGATTTCTTGAGGCTCAGCGACTTGGATGGAGTAGACTGACAATTCTCGGCGGTCGTAGCCGCCGTTCGGAATTCTGGTGGTTCTTCTTGGTCTATTATCTTGCAAACGCTATCGTCACTGGCATTGTCGAGGTTGCTGCACCATTGTGGGCATCTACCGTCGTCAGTCAGATTATCACAGCCTTTGCTTTCTCCATAACGGTACGCCGTCTACACGATACAGGTAAGAGCGCGTGGTGGGTGGTTGTCAGTTGGGCAGCCAATGCTATTTACAGCTTTTACGCTGTTGGATCAGGCATTCTTGCAGCGACAACCGCTATCAATGCTTCACCTTCCGATATTTTAAAACTGTTTACCGATCCGGTTCTTGCTGTATGCCTGGTTGTGTACTCGGCTACGGGAATAGCCATTTTCATATTTTGTCTGCTCGACAGCAAGCCCGAAGCCAACAAGTATGGCAAATCGCCTAAGTATGCTTCGTCAGAAGAAGATTTCGGAGAGGTGATATAGTTGGCTTTGTGCTGCATTCTGTTTCCTTCTCTTTTGCAGAACTTACGGATGTCATTATAAAATATCCCCGGAACTCACGACTTTTGCTTTGCGTTTCGGGGTTTTTGTTTATTTATTCTTCGGCGCGATGCTCTGTTATTTCCTGACTTCGTCAATGCGCCACCCAAATTAAAAATTAGACTTTTGATAGATCGAAAAGTGGGCTGATAATACACGATGCTTATCGGTTAGGAAACAATGTTTTATAAAGAACATCCCATTCTCAGGCATACATATCTTTATTGTCGTGATTGTTTTGACGACATCGAGCACACGGTCAACACTCATTCCAATTTTGTTGATGGCAATAAGTCTCTCCAATTCCTTATTATTTTGTAAAATATGAAGCAAATACATTGTGTGCTTCAATCTTTCTTTCTGTAAAAAGGAACATCGGACGCATTTTCAAAGTTCCTTTTGAGATGCGGAAGGCACGTTCTATCACCCATAGCCCGAGGTATTGGCTTATTACACATTCGGCATCAAGGTCGGTGTTGGTGATATACCCTTTCAATCCATCTCATTTGCAGTCCTCGGCAATCCTTCTCCACACTGATGCTTACGTCAATATCCTTACTGATTTCAAGGAACTTGTTGTAGCCTCTGCACTTTACCTGCTGCTTGGTGATGTGTCCGCTCTTGTAGGCTTTCTTGACTTCATCACTTTTCTGCGCTATGTGATGGTGCAGAAAAGTGATGAAGTCAAGAAAAAGGCCGTGCCAGCGGCACGACCTCTAATTGTATTGTCTTATAACCGACTTACATCGTCGTCTTTCCCTTTGTCTACTTTCGGATTTCCTTTGTATCTGATTGAACCGGAACCTGTCGTTCTGGCTTTCAACAGGGTCTCTGCATTGCATTTGATGTCACCAGAACCGCCGACTGTCGCTGTCGACTTATCTGTCGTGAGGTTCTGGGCATCAATGTCTCCCGAACCATGCAGATTATATGAAGCTTTTGAGGCTTCGCCAGATAGTAGCAAGTCTCCGCTGCCGTTCAGAGCAGCGTTAACGTCGTTGCAATCTATGTTGCTTATGCGTATGTCGCCGCTGCCAGTAAGCGTTGTAAAGAGCTTTACGCAGTTCATTTTTTGTACATTGATGTCACCGCTGCCTGTGCATTTGACGTTCAGATTCTCGCAGTCGATACGGTTGAATTTGATGTCGCCCGAACCTGTAAGCAAGAGAGAAAGTTGTCGTGTCTTCAGGTTTCCAGACATGATAATGTCGCCCGAACCGGTGAGACTGAAACAGTCTGCCGTAGGAGAAGAGACCCTCACTTCCAGTCGGTCAAACGAGTAATTGCCGTTCTTTAACGAAAGATACAGCGTCGAGTTCTCTGTGTGGATGTCGAGATGGTCGACGATGTTGCTTTCTCCGTACACATCGACAGACGGCTCTCCTTTTTTCTGGACGTACTTTACGGAGAATGACCCCGTGAGAGCTATGCCAGAGAACTTGTCCACGTCTATTTTCTTGGTGACATATTTGCCGTTGCCTTTGATTGTTTCTGAAGACAGCGTGTAGCCTGTTTCAGCACTGCTGTATTGCTTGCATCCGGTGGTGCAGAGCGTGGCGGTCAGCAAGATTAAGATAAGTTTTGTCATGTTCATGTCTTTTACTTTTATTTTTTAGATGTTTTGCCGCTGTGTAAAGTTGCATGTCACGCGGTTTATTTCACGTTTCCCTGTATCCTGACAACAGTGAATGAGTAGGGTGGAAGCTGTTGTTCGACGACGTTGCCGACATTGATTTCTGTCTTCTTCATGTCGAAGCGTTTATCTGAAGGCTGGCCGCTGAAGACGGTGCAGCTTGCTTTTGTCGCGCCTTTAATCATCGGCAAAGATACGTTAATGCTTGTAGTGACGGGCAGTAGATTGGCCATTTTCAAGATGACATCGCCAGTCTTGCTGTCTTTTACAGTCGAAACGGCTATGCGCATGTTTGCTTTCGGGTCTTTACAGTCAGTCTTGACGATGGACGGATAGTAGGTGTCGCCCGAATTCTGACCGAAGGCTTGCTGTACGTAGTAGCCGGTAGAAAGGTTGATGACAGTGTTGTTGTAATAAATCATGTCTGGGTTCCAGTTGACACGTTTCTCCTTGGCCAGCAGTGGGGCATAGGAAGTCATGGTCACGATATCGGCGTTTCGTTCTACATTGATGAGATAGATGGCTTCGGCCAGAGCCGATTCAACATTGGGTGCACCTCCGAACTGTGCGGCATATTCACCGAGATAGACTTTTGACTTTTTGCGGTCGTAACCGTCATAGAAGTGCTGGTTGTTGATGAACCATCCCGGCTGGCAGTAGTAGTGTTCGTCGACCATGGGTACACCCTGTTCTGTCGCAAATTTCCATCCCTCATCGTAGTCGCTTCCTTCGTAGAATGGCCCTACTGTACCTATGACGGTGATGTCTGGGTATTTGGCCTTCACAGCCTTAAAAATCATGGCGAAACGTTCTTTGAAAACATCCGATATGAGGTCTTCGTTACCGATTCCTATGTATTTCAGACCGAAAGGTTTTGGATGGCCGGCCTCGGCACGTTTGTGTCCCCACACTGTCTTCCGGGCATCGCCGTTGGCATATTCTATCAGGTCGAGTACGTCTTGGACGTATGCGGGCATGTCACTCATTGGTATGCCGCCTTGCTGTCCGCCGGTGGTAACGACGTTTTTAGAGTATCTGCTTGGTGTGGCCGAGTTCTGGCACGGCACTCCTGCTGCTACGACAGGCAGCGGCATGGCTCCTATGTCTTCGCAGAACTGGAAGTATTCGTAGAATCCCAGTCCGCGTGTCTGGTGATATCCC
>CALBJK010000101.1 GCA_937892695.1 uncultured Prevotella sp. | reverse complement strand
TCCATGCCTGTTCTATGATAGTGGCACCTACAGACGTAGGAACGACGGGCTGGGATGAGCGGTCGAATATCTTCACCCCCAGCTCGTCTTCCAGTTTCTGTATCATCAGACTTAGTGTGGGTTGCGTCACCCTGCACTGTTCGGCAGCTTTTCCGAAATGTCGCAGCCTGTATACGGCCACGATGTATTCCATCTGTTGGAGAGTCATGAAGGTCGGTTAAAAGCCGTATATGGATTTCAGCTTTTCGCCAAGAGCATTGTCTCTGAGGTCGTAGGCTATGATGTTGCCTTTAGGGCCGACAAGGAAGCTTGCCGGTATAGAGCGTATGCTGTAAAGTCGGGCTGCAGCCGATTGCCAGAACTTAAGGTCGGAAAGATGTATCCAGTCGGCTTTGAGGTCGGCTATGCCTTTTTTCCATGCTTCGGCGTTGCGGTCGAGAGATATGCCTACAATATTGAATCCTTTGGTGTGGTATTTGTCGTAGTTGGCCTTGACGTTAGGCATTTCGGCGCGGCAAGGTCCGCACCAACTGGCCCAAAAGTCTATCAGAACGTAGTTGCCTTTGCCCAGATACTCGCTCAGCTTGTGGGCTTTGCCTTCGGTGTCGTTGAGCGTGATGTCCATGAACGGCTTGCCGACAAGAGCTTCCTTGGCTTCGATTGACTTCATGTAGCCTTGTGCCTGCTTGGCAAGCGGGTTGTGGGTGTAGGCGTGTTTGGGGTCGAACAGCTGTTTAAGTTCTGCAAACGGGGTGTCATAAACGATGTTACCGATAAACACTGCCGGTATCATGTTGTCCAGATTGTCCTTTACGGCATTCTTGCTCACGGTCACAATCTGGTCTTGCAAGGGATTGATGTACTTGGATATCAGTTCGTCCTTCAGACTTTTCAGTTCTTGCTCGCTCTTGCCTTCGGCTACCGCCTTGTTGTATTGCTCGCCGTATTTCGATATCTCCCTGCTCAGCGAGTCGATGGTGCGGTCGTAGCCGTTTAGCTTTTCGTTAAGAGCCGAACCTTTCAGGCTCATCTTCTGCATGTCGGCTGTAAGCGGCTGGCCGTCGTTTATGAAGACGGCATAGCTGTGCTTGTCGGTAGTCAGACCGAGTACAGCGTCTTTGCCGGCCTTGCCTGTTATGGCAAACTTGCCGCCGTTTACGCTCACGCTGTCGAGCGTTTCGCCGCGCTGTTCAACGTTGATGACATACACCTTTGCCACTCCCGAAGGGCAAGTACCGTTTATTTTAAATGTTGTTGCAGTCTGGGCTGTCGCTGAGAGCGATGCCAGACATACTGCCATTGCCGATAATAACTTTTTCATATTAAACTGTGTCTTGTGGTACGCTACTGTCCGTACCTATATTCTGAATGTTGTATTATTTATCCTGTTTGTCCGCAAAATTATACATTTTATTCGGTTTGAACGTCTTTTATGTTTTAAAATTTGTAACTTTGCGGTCGGCCTTACGGCCAGAGTGCTTGTCCAACCTCTTTAAAAACAAGATAATGTATAATAAGGTAAACACGAAAGTGAGTGTGCTGTTCATGCTTTTCAG
>CALBJK010000100.1 GCA_937892695.1 uncultured Prevotella sp. | reverse complement strand
GAACCGGGGAAGGGGCACTGTGTAGTTACTACAGTCTTAAATGAAAGAGCCGTGAATCACGGCTACTTGGCTGTCGATTTCTTCTTTGTACTTTCAGGCTTTGTCATAGGCTATGCATACTATGACCGTTGGGACCTATGTAGCTCGGCGATTTCTTCAAGCGACGGTTGATACATCTTCATCCAATGCTCGTGCTCGGTACGCTGTTCGGCGCGTTGACGTTCTATCTGAGCGACTCGGAAGCGTTTCCACTGGTGTCGAAACGCCGTGGTGGAAGCTCGTTCTGGTCACATTGCTGGCTCTGACTATGCTCCCGGCTCTGAAGTCGTGGGACATACGCGGTTTGAGCGAGACCAATTCTCTGAACGGTGTTACGTGGTCGTTGCTCTACGAGTATATTGCAAACATCCTTTACGCGCTGTTCATACGCCATTTTTCTAAGACCGTGCCAATGGTGTTTGTGGCTGTGTCGGCCTTATTGACACTCGACCTGACGCTCAATCTCGACCTGTTCGGACTGCTTGCCGATCGTTCGGGAGCGGCCAATACTGTGATAGGCGGTTGGGTGATTGAACCCGAGCAGTGCTACATATCCGTGGTACGTCTGCTCTATCCGTTTTTTTGCGGACTGTTGCTCTCGCGTATGGGACGGCTGATACATGTGCGTGGTGGATTCTGGTGTGCTCGGTGCTGGTGTTGTCATTTTATATATGCCGTGCATTCACGGCGGCGAAAAAGGTACATGGACATGCGGCAACGGCATCTACAACACCGTGTGCATACTGTTCATCTTCCCGTTCATCGTATCGATGGGAGTGTGATGCACGGTTACGGACAGCCGGAGCATAGCCGTTTGCAATTTTTTAGGAAAAATTTCCTATCCTCTCTACATCACCCACCAGCCTCTGATTTATCTGCAGACGGGCTGGTTTGCACAGCATCGCGACGCTCCGCTGAGCTAACGCATCGTCATGGCCGTGTCGCTCTATCTGCTCGCTCTGGCAATAGCCTACGCTTCTCTCCGCGTGTTTGATGAGCTAGTACGTGAATGGTTCAAAGAGCGTGTGCTCCATAAGAAGAGTCAGAAGGGATAGCCTATTGCGAAGTTCAGGCTCTGGACGAAGCTGGGCATATTTATGAAACCGCTACGGTAAGGCACGTGCAAGCCTATGCCCCAGTCGAGTCGCAAGACGAAGAACTCGAGGTCGTAGCGTAGGCCGATGCCTGTGCCGAGGGCGGTTTCTTTTATTATCTTGCCCAGCTTCAGCTTTGAACCGGGACGATAGCCGTCGTCGCGCAATGCCCAGATGTTGCCAGCGTCGAGGAAGAGTGCGCCGTAGAGATTGCCGAACAGACGCGGCCGGTACTCAATGTTGGCTTGGAGCTTTATGTCGCCCGTCTGGTCCATGTATGATATGCGACTGTCGGTGTCATCGACAGGGTGATATGAGCCGGGACCAATGCTGCGGATGTTGAACGCACGTATGCTGTTGGCACCACCGACATAGAACTGCTCGCTGTAAGGTGCGCTCTCGGCGTTGCCGTACGACCATATCAGTCCGGCACTGAGGTGGGCGACGATGTTGCTATGCTCTGCTATGCGCCACGACTTGCTGAAGTCGGTCTCGATCTTGACGAACTGGGCAAAGGGATTCCTGAACATCGTCTTTCCCTTTTCGTTCCATTTCCTTCCTGCGGCAAGATAACCCAGTGCTACCAGATTGGACGCTTCGCTTACGGTAGTCTGCCAGAAGATGGGACTGCGGAACTTCTCCGGACTTGAATAAGTGTACGAATAACGCATCTTCGGAACAAACTGATCGGCCATGGAGACGAGCAGGTAAGGATTCTTGTTGATTATTTCCCCGAATTTCTCTGTCATATTCAACATGTACTCGTACTGCATGATGAGAGGGCTGAACTGGTGAACAGATGTGGCAGATGGCTGGAAGTTGTAGGTTATTTCGCCAGAATAGATGCGTCGCTTGAAGAAGTCGGAACGGTTTATCACGTCTGACGACGCTTTTAGAATGGTCGACGGTGTGTTGTACCATCGTCTGCGTAGTTTGAATGGAACGAGCAGACGAGGTAGTTCGAGCGACACGTCGGCACCGTATTCGTAAGAGTTGAGCTTCGACTTAGTACCGTCAGAGCGGTTGCCTGTTTGCCATTCGTATGAACCTTTCATATTGATGTCGAGCTTTTCGCCGCCACGGAAGGCGTTTCGCCGGGTCAGTCCGACAACCACTCCCGGTCCTACGCGGCCTGTGGTCTTGCCGGTGACGTTGGTTTCGACATAAAAGTCCCACGGTTTGTCGAAGACACAGTTGAGCGTGAGGTCGAGCGTGTCGCAAGTCTGCAAGGTGTCGTGTGGGGCGAAACCGAAGTCGACACGGCTGAACAGTCCAGTCCCTGCAATCTTGTTGAGCGACTGCTGGTGAAGGTCGTAGCTGTAGAGTTGTTGCGGCCGCAGCTTCAGGTCTCTCACAATGACGCGGGTGCGAATCGGCGAACGTTTTCCGTTGAAGTGGACAGTGAAGTTACGGTGGCGTATAGAGTCTGCAAGATGTTCGCCGTATGTCTTGCTCAGCCGTATGTCAACATGTCCTATATACCACTTTCGGCTGGCTATGGGAGACAGGCTGTCGGCCATTTGGAAACGCAGCAGTGTCTTGCCCGGCACGGTCACGGTGTCGGCCAGATACGAAGCATAGTCGGGCTGGTAGTAGAAATAGCCGCTGTTGCGGAATAAATCGCTGATGCGCTGCCGTTCCTTGTCAAGTGCCGACACGTCGAACGGTGTCCCGTTATGTATGGATGACTGGGCTGCGGTAGAGTCTATGAGATATTGGTTCTCGATAGGGAAGTTGACGTACTTAAGCGAATCGATGGTATAAAGATGGCCAAGGTTGACTGTGTATCCTATTTTCGCTTTCTTAGGATTCTTCTGTTTTACTAAGTTGTAGCCGACATATGCCCCGAAATAGCCGTGCGAGTGCAACAACTCTTTTGCTACTTGTGCACGCAGACCCGGATTGACACGGCTCATCAGTACTGGAGGCTTTCCGAAAGACCGTGTCATCCATTTGCCGAACACTGTATGGGAACGCGAAAAGGCATTCCATATCCACAGACGGTATGGAAAGGGTGAGCGATAATATGAGCTTCCGAACAATGCTCCGTTGGGAGCTGTAGCGAGAGCAGCTTCTACTTCGTCTTTGGTAGAGTAGAAGTGGTCGTTCTTCTCGTAGTTCTGGTATTCAATCTTTGTCAATCCTACGAACAGCTGGTCGTCGTCGGGCAATGCGCTCGTCGTGGAACAGGCTACTAACAGCAGTGAAGCGACTGCTGCTATGGCAAGTATTGACAGTCTGTATGCTGTTTTCATTCTTACTTGTTGTCTGGTTTTACGGTGTCACGTCTTACAGTTGGGGGGTCTACGCTCTTCTTTTTCTTCATTATTCCGAATATCTCGCCGAGATGCTGAAGCTTGCGTCTGTACATGAAACCGCCTCCGTACTTGCCTACGTCGCCTTCGAGCCAGTCGTAGCTGTCGCGGTCGTAGAAGAGCCTGAGATATTTATTGGACGTGTCTGACAGACGATATTCGAAGGTAACATTGTCGAAGAATGTGTTGTTCTGGTTCTCCACTTCTGCGCCCGATGACACCTTACCGCCGATGACGATATTGAGACGGTTGTTCCAGAATCGTTTGGCAAACTTGAAGGAATAGTCGGTATGGGTGTTACCTCCTATGGTAGAGTTCTCCATACCGAAACTCAGGTCGAGTGTACGCAGTGCGCTGCCCGAGATTGAATTAATCTGCGAGTTGAGGAATGAGCTGAGTGCGCTGTTCATGGAAAAATCCTTCATGTCGTTTACCCCAGAGAGATACATTCCCGTGGTGAGCATTGTAACTGCTATTTTTCCACGATTCTCTGGCGACATGGTTTGCAGTTCGCTGCTCATAGTTTGGTCTTCGGGAGCGTCAATGGTGAACTGCAAGCCCATGTTTTTGAGTGTCTTGGTAATGACAACACCACACTCGAACAATACACTCCTTGATCCCGAACCGCTTTCGTCGGTGACGGTAGCCTTGGTCTGTTCGGTGGCTTTGATATTGAGACGTGGGTTCATGGGATCACCGTTGAACTCAATGTAGCTTCCGTCTTGTAATGTGAATGTCTTGAGCGGAATGACTGGCAGCGAATACTTCATCTCACCATTGCTGAGCGTATAACGTCCATTGAGCCGCAGATTGTCGGCTGCACTGTACTGCATACGTAGATTGCCTCCTCCGATAAGGTCGATGTAGTTGGAGTGTTCGGCATTAAGGGCGCACACGACATGTGCGCCTTCGTCGATATTGATGGTGAGGTCCATGTCAAAACCTTCCAGTGGCGGTCGGTTGACGGTATGAACTGTCGTGGTGTCGCTGAAGTTGACAAACTTGACGAGCCCTTCAAGCTGGTTGTCGGTGGATAGCGGCGAGTCGCGCAGGATGTATGTCATGTCCGTAGAGCCGAGAACGTCAAGCTTTCCGCGCATTGACAGATTGGATAGCTTGCCTTTCATCTGTCCAACGAAGTTGACATACGCCTTGCCGTATGCCTCGGAACGCATGTTTTCTTTAGAGTCGATGAGCAGATGGTTGTCGGCTCGGATTATCATGCTTAGGAACATATCATCGATTCTGGAAAAGTCGAAATAGCCGTTGAGGGACAGCGGACTTTTGTTGTGTGCGTACATTTTGAAGTTGTCAAACATGATGTGGCTGTTTTCCACCCGCACAGACTTATCACTGAAAAGCAGTTCGACACCGTATGGTACGCTGGCAATGAATGCCGAATCCATCTTCATGTTGCCGTTGATGTCAAGTCGGGACAATGAACCTCTTACAGACAAGTCTCCGCTACAGTAGCCTTTCAGCCCGACAATCTGGTCTGGAATGAATCCGTTTAGCAATGCCAGTGGTGTACGTGAAAGACTCAGAGTCGCGTCAAGGGCGTTTCCGTCTTTGACCTCCGAATTGTACGAACCAGATATGTTCCCCACCTCGCGACCGTCACATGTGAGGCTGCCGTCTACGCTATGCGTGCCATCTCCTTTTGGCATGTATACGAAGTCTGAAGAGATGTCGCCCATTCGACACTTTTCGTAAGTCATATCGTCGATGCTCACCGAAGAGGACACGGACAGCTCTTGGGCTGTCTTGATGACGTGGAAGTCGCCGCTCATTATTCCGGTTATGTCGGGCATGTAAGGAATGACGGAGAGAACTTTGGCCAAGTCAAACTTGGCAAGGGCAACAGTCATGTCTTGTAATGCGCCGGTGCTGTCGTTGGTGTAGACTTGTACACCCATGCCATCGTCGGCTTTGAGCTGAAGATTGGCAGAGACGTGACGGTCATCACGAAGGAATATGTAATTGTCCTTGTTTGCCTTGAACTGTTTGTATCCAATAATCGGTGTCTGCTTGCCGCCGATGCTGAGCCGTATGCCGTTGTTCTCCATCGCTGCATTAAGTCCCATTGCCAGACCGACTTTTTCTTTTGCGTCTTTGACTTGTATTCCGTAATATAGACCTCGCTCGTAGAATGTCCCGCCGAAGAGAGCTGTAAACACGTACTGTGGGTTGTTCTTGCTGTTACGTACTTTTCCGGTAAAGTCGGTCTTCATCGAATCGGAAATAAGCTTTAATCTGATGGTGTCAATACGTACTCCCGAAGCCACGAGCGAGTCGATGTCGATGTGTCCGTTTATACCAGTGCTTTTTGACGAAACGATGTCCATGAAAGCATCTCCTACATGGTAGCCCATCTTTGAGAGCGACCGGCTGAAGATGTTGTCATGGCCGGTCTTCAGATACATTGTCAGATGTGGCAGCCATTCGCGTAACTTCAGCTGGTCGATGTATCTTTCCTTCAATTGACGGCGCGACTCCTTCATAAGTCCGTCGATGTTGTGCAAGATGCGTTCGTATCCTCCTGCTGCGTCGAGATGGAGCAGGAAGTCGCCGGTGGATATTGAAGCGTGGGTCGAGTCGGTCCGGGTGAATACGTCCATGGCAACGTGTTGGCTCGGGCGGTATGTCTTCGCGCTGTCTACAACGGTGATATCGGCAAGCGTTCCTTTCAGCTTGTGGTTCTTTTTCATGTCGCTATCGACAGTGACGTTTGCGCTGAAGGCAGCCGTGAGAGGCTTGTCTACGAAATGAAGCTTGTACAAGTCGGCCTTTTTCAGATTACAGATTATGGCAGCGTCGAGCTTTGTCTTGCTCATAAGGGCGTTGATGTCAACGATACCGTCGAGCAGTTTGTTCTCACTTTTAAGATGGGCATGTCCGAGTCCGTTTTTCACGTCTGCATTGAGAGTTGTTCCGGACATGTCGTAACCGTCGTATGCAAAAGTAGTGACGGCTGCTCTGGCTGTAAGAGTGGTCTTGTTTGAGAGAAAGTCGAAGCCGGAACCGTCGGCTTCGATGCCTCCGCAGAACGCGCTCAACCCCTGTCCGGGAAGGAAGTGCTCAATGTGGAAGTTGACGGCATTGAGTCGTGCTCTGTATTTGGTCTTCGGCAGGTCGAAGAAGGCTTGCCCTTCGATTCTCCCTCCGCCCTCACTAAGAATGAAGTCTGATGAATAGCGTTGGCCGTCGGCTCGCAGCTTTCCGTCGAAAGAAATGCCGTGGGGAAGGAACACGGTTTCTCTCACGTTCTGCGGCAGCAATGCTTTTAGAAAGTTGAGGTCGTAGGTTTCAGCTTCAATGTTGACAACAGAGCGAAGCCTGTCGGTACTGGTCAGATTGGATGCGTATCCGTCAGCACGCAGATTGAGGGCGGTAGGAAGCTTTACGACGAGTCCGGCAAACGATGCATGGCGCATATTGCCACGTACTTTTCCGCGAAGCGAGAGCGGATAGTTGGGGTAGCGGTGTATGAAGTCGGACGGCATGTCACCCATGAAGCGTACAATGTCTTGTTTGCCTATGGAACCGGCTATAAAGACATCCATCTGACCGGGGCGTTTGTCGGCAAAGGTGTTGAAGTCCATATCTACCTTGGCTTGTAGTTGTGACTCGGGTGTACGCAGTTGCAAGGCAGGAAGGAATATCGACGTACTGTCGAGCGAGACGGGACCGGATAGCTGGCTCACGGTGATGCCGCTTTTCTCCTTAAAGGAGCATCGTCGCAACAGCAGTGCAAGTTTGGGCGCGGCATAATCGAAAGAGTCGATGCCGAGCGTGATGTCTGAAACGGAAATATGATTGGTGTCAAGCCCCTTGCGCGTGTGGGTCTTGAAGTTGTTGTCATAGTCGAGTGTGCCCTCTTTCCATTCGAGACTGTTCAGCCGGTAAATGTTCTTATAAAGGTCGAAATGTCCTTCCTGCGCTGTCAACTTGCCCAGATGTGCTCCTATCTGCAGTGTGTCGCCGGGCAGATGAACGGTAACTCCAGTCTTGCTGATATCGAGATGGTCGAGTGTTATTTTCCAATAGTTCGGTGTCTTGCTTGTGTCTTCGGGCACGGTGTCGCTTAAAGCTACGTCGACTGCAGCATCGGCCAGTCTGGCTTGGTCTACTCTGAGTGTCTGTCGGCCGAGGTCGATGCCGTGACTTTGCAGAGTGAGGCTGCCGATACGTCCTTTTACACGTGCACTCTTTATGAAATTAGTGGTGTTGAGACTGACATCGCTGAAGTCAAGTTTGTCAATCTCTACGCGGCTTCTGAACAAAGGCAGAAGCCTTACATTGACAACGAGGCTGCGTGCATCAACCACAGTATCACGTACTTGTGGCAGCGAGTCGTTGGGCTGTATTATGCGTAGACGTTCTATGCCCAAGTCGAGGGGAAATACCAGACTGACCCTCCCCACGGTTATGTCCATGCCCGTGGCGGACGAGGCGTAAGCGGCAACTTGCTTTACCGCCCAGTTCTGAATTGGCGGTATGTATAGCAACGCCGCCAATAATAAGAAAATGGCGAATGGCGTAAGAAGTATGACTGATATTCTTTTTATCCTCTTCTTCATTTGTCAGGCAAATCAGTATTAGTTTGTTTTCCCTCCCAAGCTTGAAAAAACTGTTTCATGACTGTTTGAAGCTCCAGACGTGCTCGTCGGGTACTGGAGCTTTTACCTCGATGGTCTTTTTTGATACGGGGTGTATGAATTCTGCACGGCGTGAAAGCAGGGATATGCTTCCGTCTGGATTGCTCCGTCTGGCTCCATACTTCAGGTCGCCACGTATGGGACATCCTATTTCCGCGAGCTGGCATCTTATCTGGTGATGACGTCCGGTCATAAGATTTACTTCGATAAGAGTGTAATTGTCGGTATGGCCGATAACTTTATATTTGAGTACAGCCTTTTTCGAATTAGGCACTTCATGGTCGTATGGGTAGCTCTTGTTTTGTTTTTCGTTTCTTACAATCCATGATGTCAGGGTGCCTTCCTTTATTTTTGGGCAGTTTCGAGTCAGTGCCCAGTATGTCTTATGCACATCGCCGTTTCTGAACATGTCATTGAGCCGTGTCAGTGCCTTTGAGGTTTTTGCAAATATGACAATTCCGCTTACCGGACGGTCGAGCCTGTGAGACACTCCAAGGAATACATTGCCGGGCTTGTTGTATTTCTTTTTCAGATAATCCTTCACGATGTCAGACAGCGGCTTGTCGCCGGTCTTGTCTCCCTGGACTATTTCGCCGGCACGCTTGTTAACAATAATGATATGGTTGTCTTCGTATAGAATGTCAAGGTGATTCATTGCGGAATGTTTAAGGAAAAAGGTGAGGAAACGGGATGGTGGCATCAAATGCAGTGCCTGATAGCTTTATCCCATTTCTTCACCTTATTATGAAAATACAAATTACATGTTCATGCCGCCGTCGACCTGAATGACCTGGCCCGAAACGTAAGAAGACATGTCGGAAGCCAAGAATGTGGCAACATTGGCGATGTCCTCTACTGTGCCTCCGCGACGGAGAGGTATCTTCTTTATCCATTCCTGACGGATGTTGTCGGGAAGAGCCTGTGTCATGGCCGTGTCGATGAAACCAGGAGCGATGGCGTTGGCACGAATGCCACGGCTTCCGATTTCCTGTGCCATGCTCTTGGCCAGAGCTATCAGTCCGGCTTTTGATGCAGCGTAGTTGGCCTGTCCGGCATTGCCGTGAACGCCTACGACCGAAGCCATGTTGATGATAGAACCCTTACGCTGGCGCATCATTATAGGTGTGCAGGCATGTATGAAGTTGAATGCCGACTTCAGATTGACTGCAATCACTGCATCCCATTGGGCTTCTGTCATGCGCATCATCAGTCCGTCCTTTGTGATTCCTGCATTATTGACAAGAATGTCGATACTTCCGAAGTCTTCGTTCACTTTGGCAACGACGTTTGCCGTCTCTTCAAAGTTGGCTGCATTGCTGGCGTACCCCTTGGCCTTTACGCCGAGTGCGGCAATCTCTTCTTCTGTCTTCTTGCCGTTTTCGTCGATTACGAGGTCTGTGAATGCGATGTTTGCTCCTTCCGAAGCGAACTTCAGAGCGATGGCTTTACCAATGCCACGTGCAGCACCTGTAATCAGGGCTGTCTTACCTTCCAATAATTTCATTTTGTTTTGTTATATGATTTTGATGTAACTTTTATTTTCGTTCCCGGTGTGGGCTTTGTGTCAGCAAGCGGTTTCTTCCTTTATTTGCCTGTCGTCTTGCCTAAGGCTCCGTACACAACTTTGGCGACCAAAGGCTTGCTGGCTTCTACTGTTATCCCATGCCCCAGACGACCGTATATGAAAGGCACCTCCAGTCCCTTTATGCAGTAGTGGGTGATGTCGGCCACGAGATCTACATTATCAATGTCAAATTCGCCGTCAGCCTTCCCGTCGGCATAAACCTTACGGAATAGCTCTATTTCGTCTTCATCGAAATTCTTGCGCACCTTTTCTACCATCCAGATGTTACGGAAGAATTCGGCACGTAAATTGCCGTTGCGCACAACAGTCTCACGTATCATGCTCAGATGGGTGAATATCAATTCTATAATTTTATCTTGCGGGCGTATTTTCATCGCTGCAACCTCGTCGAGCTTGTCGGACAAACGTTCCAACTCCGATTCGATTACTGCCGAATAGACATCCTCCTTTCGGTTGAAGTAGGTGTAGAGGGTGCGCCTTCCCTTGCCTGATGCTATGGCTATGTCGTTCATCGTTGTATTGGCGATTCCGTTTTTAGCAAACAGCTGTCGTGCTACATCGACAAGTTTCTGCCGGGTCTTTGATACAGACATTTTAAATTATTCCTTTATGTTGCACATGAATTTCAACATGTGCAAAAATATAACATTAATTTCATTCAGCCAAATAATTCATCTTAATTTACAAAGAAGACGTACATTTTGCTTTTTCCTTTTATTATCTATTGGGTTTCCATCTATCGTAGATTGGATATTCTGTTTAGAAGATGGCTTCCTTCACAAGACTCTCTCTGAATAAATTGTTCTATTTCGGAACGAACCCGTTTTTCTGTATGTTTTTGGCACACTCTTTTATTTGGTTGATTGTCAATGGGTTGCATTCGCATCTGTTCTGCGTTCCGATATGCCGCATATCAGAGTCTAATATGCCGCATATTGGAACGTGATATGCGGCATATCGGAACGCAGAACGGGGCATATAAGAAATCGACAAGAAAAATTGTCCTATTTGTCGGTTTTGTCCTGACAACCGATTTAGGATAAATAACTCAAGTTTCTGATTTAGCCGCAAATCAAAAATAATCGTATAAAAAAGGCCT
>CALBJK010000099.1 GCA_937892695.1 uncultured Prevotella sp. | reverse complement strand
AGGAACAGAACCTTGCCGCACTGCGCCGCACGATGCAAAACTTCTATTCGCCAATAAAGTCGCTCGACCCATATCTCGAGTTCGTGTTCCTCACGGGAATAACAAAGTTTGCTCAGCTCAGTATTTTCAGTGAGCTGAACAACCTGTTCAACATCTCCATGTATGACCAGTATTCTGCCATCTGCGGCATAAGCAGCGAGGATCGAACCATCACGGAGTGGAGGATTGTCGAAAATGGTAAATAAAAAAACAACTAAAAACACACCTTGGAAACGTGTAGAAATAGAGGTTTCCCAAGGTGTTCGCAAGGTGTGAAAGCGTAGTTCTGACTATCTTTTAAAATCTCTTTCTGAACACGAGCCATGGAACCTTGTTGTTCAAGTTTCCCTTTACAGGTTCATTCATATCACCGATATAGTGGAGCTTGTTATCACCAGAACGATACCAAGAACGGCTTGTGCCACCTGTAAGATATATCGCATCCACAAATCCATACTCACGCAAGGCATCGGCAAAATCCCATAACGTCTCCTTATGGCGTGTCTCTATGATATACAGACGGTCGTCTGCCATCCTGCCCAAGGCTCTGCGTTCCACCTTGCCGTGAAGGACAAATCTTGCCGGAAGAACTCCATCTGACACAAGCACGAACTGACGGAAGAACGAACCTCCTCGCTCCTCACAATAGTCTTTCACTCTCTCGCTTCGAGATATGCCGATAACAGTATTGCCATTTGCCATCGCACAATATCCCACGCGGCTTCGGTCTGTCTGCAACTCTTTGCCGCCAGCTACAAGAGAGCCCAAATAACGCCCGTCAGCAGTATAGTCGGCACAGCGGGTACACAGCAGAACACTTGTGTCTGCCGTGTCAGGACGGGTTAGCATTATTTCAGCTTTCAGGTTATGCAGTTCATAAAAGTTCATTGCCACCCCGAGTATAGAATCGCATGTTACGACAATGTTGCCATCCTTGTCCGCACGAGTTGAGATACGCTTAAGTTTGGCTATGTTTTCTGTCGTGGATGTACCAACCGGCACACCGAAATCAAAGAAGTATCTGTAAGTCAGCCAAACGCCGCACAGTAACACAAACGCGACAGACGAAGCTACGACGGCAAGGAGTATCGTCAGCCACTTGCGACTTCTTTTATTGGCTTCGATGGTTGGTGTGTCTGCACTTTCCTCTATGGTAATTACCGGCACCTCGCCTTCGGTCTGTCCAGGAACGACATCTGGCCTTTCGCCTATGACAATAATCGGTTTTTCTCCTGTAAAGGTTTTGTCGTCTCTCATTTCCTATCCTCCTTTTCCATTAATGCCTTGAGCTGCTTGAGGGCTTCCTTCGAGGCCTTCAGCTTAAAGTCTGCTTTCAGTCGGTTTCCCGACAGCACCAGATCCTGGTTTACAACATTGATGATATAAATATAATTGGTGTTCACTATCAGGCTCTTGCCAACACGTATGAACATCTGGTCGGTAAGGCAATGCAGCATCTCATCGAAAAAATGTAGTTTAAAGGTCATCTTGTGCGGTTGGCCATTGGTGAGATACACGTCAGAATAGTTGCCGTCGGCAGCTATAAACGCGATGTCATCGGTCTGTATACGCACGAGTTCAGTGGACGTGGATATCTTTAGCCATTCCATAATAATTGTCGCTTGGTTGTGTTCTTATTACATAGTTGCAAACATACACATTTTTCCTGAGATATTTCCGATTTCTGCTATATTTTATAAGTCACATGGAGCAACTACCAACTGATCAGGGTCTATATGTCTTCTTTTTAATATTCTATGCAATCCAAATATCCTTAAATTATTTGAAAGATAAGTAACTTATTACAGCTACCTAATCTCACTGCATTTTTTCGCTTGCAAAAGTATGATGAAACCAGCCAAACACAAAAATATCTGGCTACGCTTGTATATAATGCCATCTTCAGTG
Source organism: uncultured Prevotella sp. (assembly GCA_937892695.1). Lineage (GTDB taxonomy): Bacteria > Bacteroidota > Bacteroidia > Bacteroidales > Bacteroidaceae > Prevotella. The sequence continues at coordinate 532 of CALBJK010000099.1, read as the reverse complement.
TATGAAATGGTAAAAACATATTATAGGGCACCGACTATGCAGTATCAAACTGCAGCTTTATGCACTCGTAAAAAGAAAACCCCATATCAAGAGCTAAAGCTTACGACTATTGATACGGGCTTTATTCAGTAAGCACCACTTAAAGTTTTTGTCTAATAAACTTGCCGCATATACAAATAATCGCTAAATTTGCACATGGATGCTGATTGGGGGCATCACTATTGCATCTTAATAAGTAAAGCGAGAGAAACTATGGCGCAGACAAGACGATATCCGGTAGGCATACAGACGTTCAGCGAGATTCGAGAGCGTAAATATTTTTATGTAGATAAGACCCAATATCTTGTTGATTTTATCGACAAAGGTTATAAATATGTGTTCCTGAGCCGTCCGCGTAGGTTCGGCAAGTCGCTGTTCGCCTCGATGATCCATTCTTATTATGATGGCCGCAAGGACTTGTTTGAGGGACTTGTCATGGGAGATTATGAGAAGGACTGGGTGAAACACCCTGTGCTTCACTTCGACATGAGTG
>CALBJK010000098.1 GCA_937892695.1 uncultured Prevotella sp. | reverse complement strand
ACATAAACTGCAACAGAAAAATTGCGGAAGTTATTTTTTAAACATTACTTAGCATTAAAAGTTTAAGAAACCGCAGTAAAATCAAGGTTTTACTGCGGTTTTTCTTTGTGTATTGACTATGCGATGACCACTATACCCCATGTTTTGGCAGTCATCATTCGGGCATTTACTGCTACACAAAAAAAAAACAAAGTGAATAACCTTATTGACGGACATACTTATTTCTATCACAATAAAATATGTAGAACTTTGCTGCCGTGTTGCTGCACTAAAGAAATATGCGAATTAGAACGGATTTCAAGGCTTTTTTACCTACGCTCGAACTATGAGAACAAAGAAGGAAAATCGCCTGTGACGCTGAGCATCTATCTCAACGGTAAGATGGCAACCATTGACATTACAAAAGTCTTCGTGAAAAAATAAGCAATGGAGTAACGCTACAAGCTGGATGAAAGGACGCACTGCGGAAGCCTTGTCGACAAATGCCTCGCTCGATGCCATGTCCACGACATTCAATAATCTATCTAATATTTGAGAACGATGAGAGTCTTTCGATTGACAAGATACGCTCCATATATTGCGGAGCCGAGAAAGAGTACAAGACTTTCATGCCGGTCTATAACAGGTTCTTTGAAGACGTGAAAGCAAAAGCGGACATACTATTAGCTCGGCAGACAATTCTTTAGTGAGGTTGAAAAATGTCAAATTTATTCGTGATGTGAAAAACACCTTCAAACGGTGTGATGTTCCCAAATTTTATTGCTATCTTTGTCATAAAACTTAAATAAATGATCAGAATCAAAACTCCAATTTGCTCCATTATTGCAGCATGCTTGTTATCCTTTTCTTGCTCAAACAAGAGTAAGGCACCTGTTCCTGCAATGATAGACACGATACCGACAATGGTAATGCAAATCCAGAAATGTTCAAAACTTTATACAACCGAATACAAAATACATAAAATTGTAACCCATAATGACAAGGTCAGTCTAAAAGGAATACTTTTCAACAAGGAATACAAAATTGACATGCCACTAAGCAGCCGGCGCATTGCTATACCAATGGACGCAACGATTAAATCTTATATTGATTTTACAAATTTCTCAAAATCTAACATACGAAAAAAAGGAAAGAAAATAGAAATAGTACTACCCGACCCTCACATATCCTTAACAAGTACCAAAATAAACCATAAGGATATAAAAAGAGATGTTGCCTTTTTACGCCAAGACTTCTCTGATGCAGAACTGTCATCATACGAACAACAAGGTCGTGATGCCATAATAGCCAGTATTCCTTCTATGGGTATCACTGAAACAGCACGCCAAAGTGCCGCATCTGTGATAATTCCAATTATCACACAAATGGGATATTCGGAGAAAGACATCACAATAACATTTCGAAAAGATTTCACCTTTCAAGATTACAATAAGCTAATAGATAAAACGACAGTTGAGCATGAAAAAAACAAATGACAGCAACCATAACAATTACAAAGCATTATTTAACGCCATTCCGTTGCAATTAAAGATAAGCATATTTCTGGCCGTAATGGCTGCTGTTGCAATATCAATAGTAGTCATACGGTGTAATAATACAAATAATGGCATAAGTTTGACAAGCAACAATAAAATTGACATCACTCCTACCCAGATACGTTCTATAGAAAACATTGGCGAATGGGAATTTCTCACCATAAACGATGAAGAAATGGTGGACACCGTACGTCGTAGCCTCTTCGGAAATGACGAATTGGTACGCATCTACTATGGTTCTGTACGTCTTGGTATCAACCTGAAAGAAGCAAAACACGGATGGATAAAAAGCCAAGGCGATACTGTAAAAATAACACTTCCACCAATAATTCTTCTCGACAATGATTTTATAGATGAAGCAAAGACAAAACCGTTCATTCAAAAGGGAAAATGGAGCGACCAGGACCGGCTTGCCATGTACGAACGAGCATACATAGCGATGAAATCGAGATGCCTGACCCAATCGAATATTGCAAGCGCACGAAGAAATGCGGAAACTCAATTCCGCGCACTTATACGCTCGATGGGCTTCAATTATGTCATAATAAGATTTGATGGAGAAAACTAAGCCTTATTGTAAACAATTATTCCTCTTATTGCTCATACATAAATCGGGAAAATCCTGACTAAGGCATGGCTTTGTCAGGATTTTTCCGTACTACCTTATAATCGGAATAGCTTCAGCATAGAGCTATTTATAAACTAGAAGCTCATCATAAAAGTGAAACGCACTCCATTGCGCTTTATGCCATCACCTGAATAAGTGAGTCTACGTACATAATCGACACCGAAGAATTTCAGAATGTTATGTACACCAAGAGTCAACTCGGCGTAAGGTGTCTTCTTGTCCATAATCTTCGCACCTTGGGGGAATTGGAACAGGGTCGGATCTTTTTGATTCTTTTCCAGAAACGGGTTATTCTTGTCCGTCACTGTGCTCCACATACCTTTAATTGCTATGAACTCACGCCATTTCAGATGCTTGATAAGCGGTATGCGGTTTAGAAGTTTCCCACTCAAATCCCATGACACAGCAGCAAATGCATAACGATCGCTCAAAAATTCCATATTCTTCATCATGCTGAATGTGCTTTCTAAATCAAAATAGGTAAGATTGACAGGTGGCATGATCAGCAATGGGAATGGAACTTTATCCCACTGTGCCCCACCCTTCAAGTGAGTGTCGACATATCCCCAGCTTCCAAGCCAGAAACGTTTATAGATACTGGCTTCTGTGAAATTAAGTTTGTACTGTCCACCAAGAACGTTTTTCAAACCCATTGTATGGTTGATTGAAAATTCCGGGGCATCTAAATTGACCGGCCAACGATTCTGCTTCGTATTAATATATGTCTGTCCTGGGCAATAACGTAACCCGAACCCCAGTTCCGTTGTCCTAATCTTCCGCACAATAGCAGGAGCTGCACTTGATATCGCCGTCCCTGGCATTCGTAGGAACGTAAGGTCGCCCGTTGGCTCGTTACTTTCTGTCTTAGCCGAAGCGTTGACGCTGAATCCCCAGTCGGTTTCATAGACAAACGAAAGCTTCTGGCGGTTGTAGAAATACATCTGGTCTACTTTCTGTGTTCTGAAAGCCATAAACATATTGTCTTTATTGGCTATGAGGAACTTGTCGGAAGGAGACATCACATCATAAGATGTTTCGAAGGTGATATTACGTTGAGGAAATTCGAACGGTACGTTTTTCTTTTTGTTCAGCGAATAAGTGACTTCCGAGCTATAATAATGTTTCTTCGACTCTGTTCCGTATGCATAGTAGCCTTTCCAGAACAGATGATTATTGAGATTGGCCGTTGTGCGCCCACTGACACGGAATCGCCACCCGTCCACAAAATTATTCGTAACAATAGTATTGATAGGCCCGAAGTCAAACTTGCTCTTTGTCTTTAACGACCCCGTCTCCACGTAATTCTCCACGAAAGCACGGATTCCGAATATTATCCATTTGTAGTTTTTTGACTGCTCCATTTTATGGATAAAGGCATTCATTGACGATTCACTCTTTGTCAACCCAACCGCCCTGTACTTGTTCCAGAATGCATCGTCCCTAATCATTGCATCAGCTTCGTGTTTTACCTTTGCCTTTCCTTTAAACAGTTTATTTGGCAATTCATCAAATGCATAATCGCTCAAACGTGTACGGCGTGTAACCAAAGCACGGCGCAACGCATCATTCAGCTTCAGTTCTGCTATCATGTCATCGACAGACAGAACCCAGTCACCGGAAGGAAGACGTGTGTATTCTTGTTCTATTTTCAAGTCGTCAACAAAATTGACAATGCTCTTACGCGGCAATGTCATCGAGCATTTCTTGACATGAAGAGTAGAATCGGCAAGAATGTATATGTCCCCTCTGAAACCGATGTCTGCCTGGTTGTTGGGCAGAAACATCAGATGATAGCACAAATCACGGTCTACATATACAGTGTCCTGGATGTAATAACGGTAAAAAGAAATTGCCGTAGCCCCTATCGGACTTGTAAACTGGTACTGGAACAATCTGATTCGGTCATCATAAATATCGACATCGGTAAACACGTCTTTCATCATCGTTGTCAGAATGTCTCCAGTCTGGAGCACATTATTTATACCTTCTGAACGCTGTCCCATTATGATATCCTTTTCATCCTTTGGATTTTTCCGATAGATATGCTGTGTTACCGTTTCGTCTACCGAAATAGGAAGTACCATTTTGTTATTTAACGGACTCAACTCCACCTGCTCTGCAAGCCACGGCTGTCTTTTGAATAAACCCTTCTGCATCTCTTCTGGCTTTATATCATTCAAGGCCAGCGTTATTTTCTGGTACTTATTAAACTGGTAATAATTGTGGTTTTGTAGATCTGTGCGCTTCTTTGCCGCAATCACACGCCGCATCAGTTCTACAGCAGGATTATTCTTACGGGAATAACGTTCACGCTTCGACTTTACCACAACCTCACTTATACTGTGAGCATCTTCTTTCAGCACGATTTTCAAAAAAGAAGGTGTTGACGCATCTATCTTTATTGTCTGGGGTTTGAATCCTACAGAACTAAACGTAAGAGACCAACCTTCATGGCGGGCAATTGTGAAATGCCCGTCAAGATCACTTGCCTCCGCTACATGATTTCCTTTATAAACCGCACTTGCGTATGGTATTGGATAACCCTCACTGTCAACTATTTCGCCCGTAATCTGTGCCCGAAGCGACGAAGTTAATATAATTAATATAAATAAAATAAAGAATTGTCTTTTCACCTTTTTGCTTCTCTAAATTATAGGTTGCAAAGTTATACATAATCTTAAAAAAACAAGAAAACTTTTTGGTTTTTAATATTTTTCTACTAAATTTGCATCCGCAAATGAGACGTACACCAATCATCCCCGTCATAATAGGGACAGGCTTCGGAAGCGGTTTTTGGCCTTGGGGGCCGGGAACTGCCGGCGCACTGCTTGCAACGCTGATATGGATCGGATTATCATACTTAATCGTCACGCCATATTTGACATGTATTACGGCTTTACTTATTGCCACATTCACTGTTCTCGGGATATGGGCGACGAGTAAGCTCATGCCTTTTTGGGGTGACGACCCTAACCGTGTCGTCATAGACGAGATGGTCGGTGTATGGATTCCTCTTCTAGTATCTCCGGCAGGCGACTTGTATTATGCTATCGGGTCTTTTTTACTGTTCAGGTTCTTCGACATTCTGAAACCATTGGGTATACGTAGAATCGACAATTGCCGTGGAGCATTCTATGTAATGGCCGACGATATAGTGGCGGGAATCTATTCTCTTGTAATAATATCAATTGCAAGATGGGTTATATAAGACGTAGTGTGCTTACGTTCACCAAGGCTCAATGCTCGGCATGGGTTGCATCCTCCGTTGATTTTGCGACAACCATACTGTTAGCTCAGATAGTTGAAATATGGTATGCTTACGCTACACTGTGCGGTTCTGTCTTTGGTGGAATTACCAATTGCGCCATCAACTATAAATGGGTGTTCCATGCATTCGGACTAAAAAAAAAATACGTAGCTGTAAGGTACATATTAGTATGGATTGGAAGTATCGTGCTCAATACTTACGGTACATATAGCATGACAGAACAAACTGGGCTGAATTTCATGTTTTCCAAAGCCATAGTGGCAGCTCTCGTCGCTATATTCTGGAACTATCAGATGCAGCGTATTTTCGTTTTTCATCATGACAGAAAAAACAACATCAATAATAAATATGAACTATAGAGATTTTTTACAAAAGATTATATACGTCCTCATCAATCCTTTGATTAAAGGAATGATAAAAGTCGGCATTACTCCCAACTTCATAACTACTACTGGTTTCATCCTCAATGTTGTAGCATCCTTGATATTCATATATGCTTCAGAGGATAAAACAATGTCCGACTCATGGCTTATAGGATGTGCCGGAGCCGTCATCCTCTTTGCCGGACTATTCGACATGATGGACGGTCGACTCGCCAGGATGGGTGGTATGCAGTCTAAGTTCGGTGCTCTTCTCGACTCTACTCTCGACAGATACAGCGAGTTGTTCACACTCTTCGGCATAGCCATTTATCTTTTGCGCAACGAGCCGTGGGTTTGGAGCGGCGTAATAACATTTTTTGCAATGGTAGGTTCTGTCATGGTAAGCTATGTCAGGGCACGGGCCGAAGGTCTAGACATTGAATGCAAAGTAGGACTGATGCAACGTCCCGAAAGAGTGGTTGTTACCAGCCTTGGAGCTATAGTATGCGGCTTTACCGAAAGCCTTTGGGCATTGGTCGTACCAATGATTATCATTGCAGTCCTTGCCAACCTGACCGCGTTTTGGCGTATTGCCCATTGTTACAAAGTGATGAAAGGTTGAAATGTTCAGCATTTACATTATTATATTATATGCCGTTCTGCTCGTAGTCAAACCTACAAGAAAGACCGCTCTGGCTCTGACACCATGGTTGATTTTCGCTTGCTCTTACGACGCTATGCGACTCTACCCCAATTACGAAGTCAATACCGTAGATGTGCGCGGACTGTACGAAGCAGAAAAAAGCCTCTTCGGCATCAACGTAGAAAACGGCTTGCTCATCCCTGGCGAATATTTCTTAATACACCATTGCAACATAGCCGACTTCATGGCCGGTATCTTCTACCTGTGCTGGGTTCCCGTACCGCTTGCTTTCGGACTATACCTCTATCTGAAAGGGCAGAAGAGAGCTTATCTTCATTTCTCCCTTGCTTTTCTTTTTGTCAATCTGCTGGGATTCTGCGGCTATTACATCCATCCGGCAGCTCCGCCATGGTATGCCATCAATTATGGATTCGAAGCCATTACCGGGACACCGGGCAATGTCGCAGGATTAGGACGCTTCGACGCACTGACCGGAACTGGTATCTTTCATTCTATCTACGGGAAAAACTCTAATGTGTTTGCTGCCGTACCTTCACTTCATGCCGCCTACATGCTCATAGCCACCGTCTATGCCGTACTGAGCCATCAAAAGAAAACTGTCATAACATTGTTCGCATTCATCTGCGCCGGAATATGGTGGACAGCTGTCTACACTACCCACCATTATGTCATCGACGTGCTTCTCGGCATAGCTACAGCTATCATCGGAATTGTATTACTCGAAAAAGCAATAATACCAATTCCTGCTGTAAGACGCTTCATCGACAGATACATGGCAGCTATTTAAAGAAAAAACAAACACAGAATAACAAACAAGGCTGATTTACAGGAGCCACCCCTAGTATATAACGGTAAACCTGTAAATCAGCCTTTCTGTTTCCAATTATATTATTTCGGACATATTAGCTGTTCTTCAAGCACAATATTCATTGTCTTTGAAAAACTACAGAAATCAGAAACTAAAACCGCCGCAAAGACTATACGTATTCGCGCATTAGAAACGTCAAAGAAAATAGGTTGCAAATAAAGTACAATATTTAGTTACGAATAGAAACCGATGCGTTTAGCACTCAAAAGTGAACCACTTTTTGAATGTAACTGTATCACTTTTGAAGTTTAAATTACGTACTTTCATTTTTCAAGTAATTCTCATCCTAAGTCCAAATCTAAAAACAAATTATCACAGATATATTTGTCTGTTTCAAAAAAGTTCACTATATTTGCATATAGTAAGAAAGACCTATAGACTTGAGTCATAGATGACCAAAATCTATTAGAATTTAATATTCTTAAACTTTTATAAAACCTAATCAACCATAGTAAATATGATTAAAATTAAATTATGGGGCATATCAAAACGGCTGTCAATGGCTGCATTGATAGCTATGGCAGTAACCACAGTCTCGGCCCAAAAAGTAAAAATCAGCGGCACCGTCGTCGACGACAATCATGAACCTATCACTGGAGCGACAGTAGAGGAACAGGGCAAAGCCAACGGCATCGCCACAGACATTAATGGACGTTTCACTCTGAGCGTCGATAGAAAATCAAAACTTCGGATTTCGTACATAGGTTTCGAACCACAGACTGTGGATTCGCGCGTCGGAATTAATATCGGGATGAAAGAATCGTCAAACATGCTGTCCGAGGTTGTAGCCATCGGCTACGGTTCGGTTCGACGTAAGGATGTGACGACAGCCGTATCGACAGTGTCGACCAAAGACCTCGACTCCCGCCCTATCGTCTCTGCAGAAATGGGCATACAGGGAAAAGCCGCCGGTATACAAGTAGCTCAGGCCAACGGACAGCCAGGCGTAAGCCCGACAATACGTGTGCGCGGAACCACATCGTTCAATGCGAGCAACGCTCCGCTGTATGTGGTTGACGGTGTTCCGATGACTGACATTGGTTTCCTGTCTGCAGACGACATATCAGACATGCAAATTCTCAAAGACGCTTCTTCAGCTGCCATCTACGGCTCGCGGGCAGCCAACGGGGTAATCATGATTACCACAAAGCAGGGAAAGGCAGGAGTGGCAAAAGTATCGCTCAATGCGCATTATTCATTTAATACTGTGCGAGACAACCAAGACCCGCTTAACGCGTCGCAATACTGGGATCTGATGGAGGAAATAAACGGACCGCAGCAGATCAGCAACTGGTTCCGCAAAGACCGCACCGACTGGAAAGACCAAGTATACCAGACCGGAAACGTCCAAGACTATCAGCTCGCAGTGACTAACGGAAACGACAAGCTGCGCTATTACATTTCGGGAGGTTACACGGGCGAAAACGGTGTCATCAAGGATTCAAACTTCAAGCGATACAACATCAAGGCAACAATCGACAACGACATAAAAAGCTGGCTGAACATTGGTGCTAACATTGCCTACTCTGACTATACATGGAAGGGCACAGGTATCATTTCCGGTACAGGAGCAAACCGTGGTGGTGTGGTTCCATCTATCATCGCTACGCCTACTTACGCACCTGTGTGGGACGAAGACAATCCCAACCAGTACTACAACAACTTCCTCGGAGCTCGCAACATTTCCAACCCACTGGAAAACATTGCAAGAACCAAGAATAACAAGAGCGCACACAATCGTCTAATCGCTACAGGAAAGGCAACAGTCACATTCGCGCCGTTCCTCAACTTCAAGACACAGTACACGTTTGACCGTGCCCAAGGAATCATAACAAACTTCCTCGACCCAATCTCCACGCAGAACGGACGCGACGAGATGGGTACAGCCTACGATGAGCGCAACATCAGCAGCGTGATGGTATGGGATAACGTTCTAAACTATAAGGAGAAATTCGGACTGCACAACATCGACGCAATGGTAGGTTCCTCGTGGACAGGCAGCAAGTGGAGCCGCAACTATATCAACGCTTCACACTTTGCCGACGACAAGTTCCAGACTATCAATGCTGCCAACAAGATAGCCTGGGACGGCACAAGCTCTGCTGCATCCGAATGGGCTATAATGTCATATTTCGCCCGTCTTGCCTACAATTTTAACGACACCTACCTTCTGACCGTCAACATGCGTTCCGACGGCAGCTCCAAGCTTCATCCTAATCATCGTTGGGGCTACTTCCCGTCGTTCTCAGCTGCATGGCGCATAAGCCAGGAAAAGTTCATGCAGAACATACGATGGATTAACGATTTAAAGCTACGCGGTGGCTGGGGTAAAACCGGTAACCAGAGCGGTCTCGGCGACTATGCTTATCTGGCGCAATACAGTGCAAAACGTTTCGAATGGTTCGGAGAGAACGGCAACCCTAATGCTGTCGTTTCATGGGTCAAAAACTCGCTCGAAAGTCCTGAACTGACATGGGAAAAGACAGCTTCTACCAATATAGGTCTTGACTTTACCGTTCTGAACAACCGCCTGACCTTCAACGTCGACTGGTACTACAAGAAGACCACCGACATGCTTATGACCGTCACACTTCCTAAGGGTCAGCCGGCCAGCACACTGCGCACTAACGGTGGCAGCATGGTGAACAAAGGATGGGAATTCACCGTCAACTCGCACAATCTGACAGGGCGTTTCTCTTGGGACACCGACTTCAACATCTCGTTCAACAAGAACAAACTTGAGAGTCTGCGTCTGACCCAGGTCTACTCTGACGGCAACATCGATACAGGCACGCTGCAAGGATACGTAGTACGCAACACTCCGGGAATGCCGCTCGGTTCGTTCTACGGTTTTGTAGCCGAAGGCGTTGACCCCGAAACCGGAGACATGATATATAAAGACCTGAACAAGAACGGAAGCGTCAATGCAGCCGACCGTACATACATAGGCGACCCGAACCCCGACTTCACATTCGGTATGACCAATACGTTCTCGTGGAAAGGACTGAGCCTCAGCGTTCTGTTGCAAGGAAGCTACGGTAACGACATATACAATGTGTCGAGAATGGTTTCGGAAGGTATGCAGAACAGCCTCAACCAGACGACCAACGTTCTCAGACGCTGGCGCGTGCCCGGACAGATTACCGATGTGCCTCGTGCAAAGTTCAATCAGAAGATTTCTTCTTACTATGTTGAAGACGGAAGTTATCTCCGCGTGAAGAACGTATCGCTGTCTTACGACGTTCCTAAAAAATATATCAAACACATCGGACTTACACGTCTGCAGCCCTACTTCACAGCAACCAACCTTATAACTTTCACCGACTACAGCGGCATGGATCCTGAAGTGAACCAGTGGGGCGACAACGGCAGCGTTCAAGGAATCGACTGGGGAGTCTATCCATTGAGCCGTTCTTTCACGTTCGGACTTAAAGTAGAATTCTAAGTCAGTAGCGACAAAAATTAATGAAATAAACATTAAAATGAAAAGAAATGAAAACCAATAATATCATAAAGACAATACTGATACCGGCAGCTATGGGGACTCTGTTTGCCTCCTGCTCGCTCGACTATGAACCGCTGTCCCAAGCATCTGAGCTGACCCAAGGTTCGTACAAAGACAGTACTACGCTGGTGCTTAAAGACAAGGCTGCAGCCGAAGCCCAGCTCCAGACTTTGCTCAAGATACCTCACGACCGTCAGGAGCACCGCCATCTCGACCTTATACTCGTAGGCGATGTAACAGCCGACAATGCTTACGGCGGCTCGCTCGACGGCGGAGTAGTAGATTTCGAGAACAACAGTATGGACGTGGACAACGCCAATCTGGAACGCGACTGGAACCGCTATCTTGAGGATATCGGTAAATGCAATGTCCTCATTATCGGTTCTAAACAGCTCTATGACAAAGGTAGCCTGACCGAAAGCGAATACAACAACTATCGTTCCCAGGGCGAACTGTGCCGTGCACTGCAGATGTTCCCAATGGTGCGTATCTTTGGCGGTATTCCTATAATAACGACCATTGGCCCGACCATTACGTCTGAAAACATCGACTCTGTATGGAAAGATTATTATCCAGCCCGCAATACCATCGAGGAATGCTACGACCAGATTGTGAAAGATCTAGAAGACGCAGCCAAATACGCTCCCGACTTCAATCCTTCTGACCGCACGCTGCTCACTAAACCTGTAGCATACGCATTTCTGGCTAAGGCTTATGCCGAAATGGCAAGCCTTTACCCGGACAAGAAAACAGAATATTATAATAAGGTAATAGAAGCAGCCGAAAAAGTACGCAAGACGCAAGGCATAGATTTGGAACCGGAGTTTAAAACACTATGGGGTTTTGATGAAAGTACACAAGACTGCGTGAAACGCAATACCAGCGAAGGCATACTAGAAGCCCAATGGGTAAAAGGTGGCGGCAACTGGGAGTCGTGGATGTTCACTAAACCTCTCGACAACCCTACCGAACAATGGACATGGGCAAAATGGATTACCCCTTCACGCGACCTTATAAAATTCTATGAAGACGAAGGCGACACTGAGAGATTCAATCAGACGGTAGTATTCTATCCTTGCGAATGGAGCCTTTACTACCCTGCCAACAACTATCCGTTCATGCACAAGCTGCGTGCCAAGGTGTGCAACGAATATGTGTGCCGTCTGGCAGACATCATCCTACTCGAGGCCGAGGCCTACGCCTACACCGGGAATCTCGCTAAGTCGGCCGAACTTGTAAACATGATACGTCAGCGCGCCAAGTTGAAAGATCTGACCGCAGACCAGACTTCGTCCCAGAAAAACATGATTGATGCCGTATTGAAGGAACGTCGGCTGGAACTGGCTCTTGAAGGAGAACGCTGGTTCGACCTGAAACGTAACGGTAAGGTGGAAGAAGTGATGAACGGCATAGACAAGCGTGATAGCGGACGCCACACTCAGGTACGTCCTTTCAGCAAAGACTCCTATCTCATGCCAATACCACAAACAGCAATCGACCAGAACGACAATCTTGTACAAAATCCTGGATATTAAAAGTTAAGACAAACGTTACAATACTCCGTTAAATTTTTCGTAGTGGCATTTCAGCACACATAAAATCAGA
>CALBJK010000097.1 GCA_937892695.1 uncultured Prevotella sp. | reverse complement strand
GCCTGAGCCTCGGGGTCGGGCACGTTCTCGACCGGTTCTTCTTCCATCTTGGTGCGCTCGGTCTTGGCGGCGAACACCTGGTCGATGAACTGCGGCTCTTTGCGCAGCCGTGCCAGTGTGAGCTTCGAGGCCATCTGCTGGCTCTCTTTCTTGCTGTATCCGGTTCCGGTACTGCCTTCCAGTCCTTCTATCACGACCATGTACTTGAATACGGGGCTGCCCGAGTTGTCTTTCTCTTGCTTGAGTATGCGGAACTCGACGTGTACGCGGTTCTTCTGACTCCACTCTATGAGCTTGCTCTTGAAGTTGACCACCTTGTAGGCCACCTTGTCGATGTTGATCATCTGGTTGAGTATCTTCTTGTTGATGAATCGCATACAGGCGTTGTAGCCCTGGTCCAGATAGATTGCTCCGACAAGAGCTTCAAAGGCGTTGCCGCCCATATAGCTGTTATGGGTGACGGTGTGGCTGTTCGACATTATGAGGTCGTTGATGCCCATTTCCTGGGCGAGACGGTTTAGTGTCTCGCGTTGGACCAGCTTGCTGCGCGTGTTGGTTAGGAAGCCTTCGCGTTTCCCGGTGAAGTGGCGGTAGACTATGTCGCCTACAGCAGCGTCGAGTATGGCGTCGCCGAGAAACTCAAGGCGTTCGTTGTTGACGGGTCTGCCTTTTTCGTTGCGCTTGAACATGCTCTTGTGCATAAGTGCGAGCTTGTAGAGCTGGATGTCGTGCGGGTAGAAACCGATAATGTCGTAAAGAGACGAATAAAGCTCCTTTTCCTTGCGGAAAGGGAGCTTTATTCTGTTTATCAGGTTATTCAGCATATTTTTGAATACGACACACGCGTTGTGTCCGCCGAAACCGAACGTGTTGCTCAGTGCGGCACGCACCTCGCGCTTCTGCGCCTTGTTGAAGGTGAAGTTGAGGTTATAGTCGATTTCCGGGTCGCGGTCGTTCTCGTCGTGGTTGATTGTAGGCGGCACGATGTCGTCCTTGACTGCGAGAACGGAAACCATTGCCTCTACGGCTCCGGCAGCTCCGAGCAGATGGCCGGTCATAGACTTGGTGGAGCTGATGTTGAGCTTGAACGCTGCATCGCCGAACACCTTCTTTATGGCCTTGGCCTCGGAGATATCACCCACGGGAGTCGATGTGCCGTGTACGTTGATGTAGTCGATGTCTTCGGGCTTGAGACCGCCGTCTTCGAGTGCGCGTTCCATCACGAGTTTGGCTCCCAGTCCTTCGGGGTGGGATGCTGTGATGTGGTAGGCGTCGGCACTCATGCCGGCACCTGCCATTTCGGCGTAGATTTTCGCGCCGCGAGCCTTGGCGTGCTCCAGTTCTTCGAGGATGAGACATCCTGCGCCTTCGCCCATGACGAAGCCGTCACGGCTGGCACTGAACGGGCGTGAAGCTCCCTCAGGGTCGTCGTTGCGTGTTGAGAGGGCGTGCATGGCGTTGAATCCGCCTACGCCACATGCGCAGATGGCAGCCTCGCCGCCACCGCTGAGAATCATGTCGGCTTTGCCCAGACGTATGAGGTTGAAGGCATCGGCCAGGGCATTGGACGATGATGCACATGCCGATGTGGTGGTGTAGTTGGGTCCATGGAAGCCGTAACGGATAGAGATTTCTCCGGCTGCTATGTCGGCAATCATCTTAGGTATGAAGAACGGGTTGAACTTGGGGCCGTCCTCCTTGTGTATGGCATAGTAGCCGGCTTCTTCCTCGAATGTCTTCAGTCCGCCGATTCCTACGCCGAATACCACGCCGATGCGGTCGCGGTCGACCTTTTCGAGATCCATTCCGCTGTCGTCGACAGCCTGTATGGCCGAAATCATAGCCAGCTGGGCATAGCGGTCCATCTTGCGTGCGGCCTTGCGGTCTATATAGTCGTTAATGTTAAGACCCTTGACCTCACATGCAAACTGAGTCTTGAATTTTGAACAGTCGAACTGCGTGATAGGGGCTGCGCCGCTCTTTCCTGCAAGGAGGCTATTCCATGTCTCCTCAACGGTGTTGCCCACCGGAGTGACGGCACCGAGGCCGGTCACTACTACTCTTTTTAATTCCATCTGAATAAATATTGGGTATAAAAACGGACGCGGGGATGAACGCGCTCCTTTATTAATACAGTTTATGGCTTATAGACGGGGCTTACGGAACAAATGCTTCCGAAAAATGCCGCCCATAAGCCATAAATGTAAGGAACATCACAATGGCTCAAAAACCTATGAGTCCCTTGTCCGTCAACCGAATTCTTACTTCGTGTTGTCTTCGATGTACTTGATGGCATCAGCCACAGTAGCGATTTTCTCGGCTTTGTCGTCGGGGATAGAAATGCCGAACTCCTTCTCGAACTCCATGATGAGTTCAACAGTGTCCAAAGAGTCTGCACCCAGGTCATTGGTGAAGCTTGCTTCGGGCTTCACATCTGCCTCGTCTACACCGAGCTTGTCCACGATGATAGCTTTTACTTTTGATTCGATTTCTGACATAATTGTAATGTTTAAAATGTTTGTAAATTTAGTCTCTTTTAAAAATCGGGTACAAAGGAACAACTTTTTATTCAGTTACACAAGCATTTAAACGAAAAATGTGCCATTTCTTGCACACTACCGATGCAACTGTGCAACAAATAGACTGTACTATAGCTATTTTTGTGTGCTGTTCACGCCCACAGTCTGCCTTCCTGACGGCATTTCTGCCTGTTTGTCTTGCCGGTCAAGAGATCGGTTCTGAAGCAGTGACTCTACATCCGGCGTAAATATGCCGGAATCTGGGGGATACGTATGTCCATATCTTGTACTCACATACATAAAGCGTAAGAAAACAGTGGTATAATTTGCCAGAATGGAGCTTTTGGGTTACCTTTGTAAATGAAAAGCTGCATTCGGAGTAGGTACTATGTTGTCAGATATAGGCCATACGGTCTGGCAAACTTAAAAACCTAAGAAAATGTCATCAGAATACATTGATGGAAAACAAATACGTGTGCCCTGCATATAGCCGGACACATGTAGAATGCCTACGAGGAAAGCTCTGCCAATAATTAATTAATAATATGATGTGTAAAACGCTCCGACATCCAAGACGGATAACGGGGACAAATATTTGGAAACAATGAAGTCAGACCACTTGTTGATAATCCGTTTTTCGGCTATAGGTGAGGTCGCGATGGTTGTGCCGGTCGTGAGTTCTCTGGCAAGACAGTATCCGCATCTGCGTATTTCGGTGCTCAGCCAGCCTTTCGCCCGTCCTCTCTTCGACAGGCTGGCTCCAAATGTCAGCTTCATGGAGGCTGACTTGAAACACGAATATCACGGCGTGGCCGGACTCAATGCCCTTTACCGCCGTCTTATGGCTAAGAACTTCACTGCCATAGCCGACCTGCACAGTATAATGCGTTCGGGATATCTGCGTATGAGATTCAATTTAGACCATTTCCGCGTGGAACATCTCGACCGCCACCGTCAGGAACGTCGCCGTCTGGTGTCGTTCTCTCAGAAACGGCTGCAGCCGCTGCCCTCGGTCTTCGATGACTATGCCGACGTGCTGCGCCGTCTGGGCTATCCGGTAAAGCTAGACTTCACGTCGCTCTTTCCGGACGGCGGAAATATGAGACTGCTACCGGAACAGATAGGCCTGAAGCAGAGTTTCAGACAGTGGATAGGTATGTCGCCTATTGCTCGTCGCCGTGGCAAGACTTATCCTCCGACACTTGCCGAAGAGGTTATACAGATTATGGTGCGCCGTCACCCGTCTTGTCGGATATTCCTTTTCGGCGGTAGCGACGAATGGGAAGTGTTCGACCGGTGGGAACGTTCCTATCCCAATTGTACCAACGCTTCGCGGCTCCTCGGATCGCTCTATAAGGAGCTTGTGCTGATGAATCATCTCGACGTTATGGTAAGCACGGACAGTGCCAATATGCATCTCGCAGCCATTGCAGGAACTAGGGTGGTGAGCATTTGGGGCACTACCCATCCATACGGCGGTTTCTTGGGCTGGAGACAGAGCATTGACGATGCCGTACAGGTTGACTTGCCGTGCCGTCCGTGCAGTATCTATGGCAACAAGTCGTGCCGTATGGGCGACTACAGATGTCTCTTGAACATAAAGCCTATAGACATAGCCGACCGTGTCGAGGTGGTGCTGAACGGCGACAAGTGAGATGCCGTTCTTTATATTCATTACGTTCTTGGCATTCCAAACAGATAGAGGAAAAGGCGTTTTCTGATTCTGAATATGTACGAAATTTCTTCTTGCATAGCCAAAATAAGTGAAATAGGTTGTTTTTTCCGTAAAACCAATATATTGGTAATGTGAGAAAGAATGTAACTTTGCATCTGTATAATAAATGTATTCAGTGTAAACAAAAAAGGAGAACGACAATGGTAATTGACAAAGTAAAATCACCGGCCGATGTTAAGAAACTGTCGGCTGAAGAACTTGAGACCCTTGCAGAAGAAATACGCAAAGGCATACTGCATCGTGACAGTATGCATGGCGGACATGTAGGCCCGAACCTCGGTTTTGTAGAGGCAACGATAGCCATACACTATGTCTTCGACGCTCCGAAAGACAAGATTGTATTTGACGTTTCCCATCAGATTTATCCACACAAGATGCTTACAGGACGAGCATACGGCTTCTTCGATGCTGACAGGTTCGATGAAGTGTCGGGTTACAGCAGCCCTAACGAATCGCCCGAATACGACAACTTTGAAGTCGGTCATACGTCTACGTCGATAGCCTTGGCGACCGGACTGCAGAAGGGTCGCGACATTCTTGGCGGCAATGAAAACGTTGTGGTGGTCATCGGTGACGGCTCGCTCAGTGGAGGTGAGGCTTTCGAAGGTCTCGACATGGCTTCGGAGCTGGGTACGAACATCATCATTGTAGTGAACGACAACGAAATGTCCATTGCAGAAAACCACGGAGGGCTGTACCGCAATCTCAAACTGTTGCGTGAAACTCAGGGTAAAGCCGAACCGAATTATTTCAAGGCTCTCGGTTTCGACTATCATTATGTAGAACAGGGCAATGACATCCAGACCATGATCAAGGCGTTCGAAGATGTGAAGGACACACCACGCCCTACAGTACTGCACATTCATACGGAAAAGGGTCACGGATATGCTCCGGCTGTAAAGAATAAAGAGGCGTGGCACTACAGTATGCCGTTCGACATAGCGACAGGCCGTTCTACCTATAAGGTGACGGGCGAGAGTGCTTCACAGATACTCGGCGACTGGCTGCGTGAGGAGATGAAGCGTGATCCAAAACTCGTGTGTATAGCAGCAGCAGTGCCTGCATCTATCGGTTTCGGTCCGGAGGAGCGCAAAGCCGCCGGACCACAACATACAGATGTCGGCATAGCTGAGGAAGAAGCTGTGGCCATGGCTTCGGGTATGGCCAAGCGCGGCGCCCACCCCGTGTTCAGTACCTACGCCACTTTCCTGCAGCGCACCTACGACCAGATAGCCCAGGATCTTTGCGTAAACGGTAATCCTGCAGTGATAAATGTGATAGGGTCGAGCATCTTCGGCATGAACGACTTTACGCATATATGCTTCTTCGATATCCCTATGTTCAGCCATATACCCAACCTTGTCTATCTGGCTCCTACGACGTTTGAGGAGATGATAGCCATGGAACGTTGGGCAATACGACAGGACAAATATTCGGTGGCTTTGCGTGTGCCCGAAGGCGAGGTGGAGCACAGCGACGAGAATTATGACAACGATTACACGCCAGATGCCCGGTACAAGATTGTGAAGCGCGGCAGCGGCGTAGCCATTGTGGCTCTGGGCAGCTTCTTTGCAAAAGGAAGGAGAGTGGTGGAGAGTCTTGAAGAAAAAGGCATCAACGCTACGCTCATCAATCCGCGTTATGCATCGGGCATAGATGAGACTGTGCTCGACGACCTCAAGCGCGACCATCGTCTTGTCGTCACTCTCGAAGACGGATCGCTCGACGGCGGCTTCGGCGAGCGTGTTTGCCGCTACTACGGACCGACAGACATGAAGACCAAGTGTTTCGGTGTGCGCAAAGCTCTTTACGACCGCTATGATGTCAACCAACTTATGCGTGACAACTGTCTGACCGACGAGCAAATTGTCGACTGGATAGTATCGGCAATGAAGTGATATTCTGTCGGCTGACTGTGCCGATAGAGTTGGGTTAAAATGATGCGGCGCAGACGATATCTTTATGACATCGTCTGCGCCGCATTATTATGTCTTGTTGTTTGTCTTGCGTCAGGAAAAACTTTCCGTTACTTTGTTCAGTTGCCTGTAATCATCATCTGTATCACCCAAATAGGCAGATAGTCTTTCAGGGCGATGCGGAGCGACCGCAGGGCTTTAGTGATGTGATATTCTACAGCTTTGGTCGATATGCCGAAAGCGTCGGCTATCTCTTTGTGGCTCTGGTCTTCGTATCGGCTTCGCATGAATATGTCGCGCGTCTGGTCGGGCAGTCGCGCTATTGCCTGGCTGACGAGTCTCTGGAGTTCATCGGAGAAAAGTCGTTCAGGGTTACACGCTTGGAGTGTATGTATGCGAATGTCCAGTTCCCAGTTGTTTGTGTTTTTCAGCTGATTGTTTATTTCGCGTTCTTTCCGTATTCGTTCGAGATGATTCAGACAACGGTGTTTTACGATAGTGAGAACGTAGGCTGGAATGTTGTGTTGGCTCTCCATGCTGTTGCTGTGCTCCCAGTAGTACAGCATACAGTCGGCAACGATGTCCTCGGCCGCAGTCATACCCACGTATGTGGCTGCGAAGCGTACAAAGCGGCTGTGGTAGTCGTCGTAGAGCTGCCTGAACAACCGTATGCGTTGTTTTTCGTTTTCCATGTCTTTTCTCATTGCCGTGAGTGATTGTTTTCCGTTGGTAGAGTGTGGGTGTCATCTTATAGAAAGTGGCACGACAACAATTCCGGACCAAGTGTTGTCGTGCCACTCATAGAGAGTGTTTTTTCCTGTATGATGTCTTTCTGTTGCAATCTTTGAATCGGATTGCCTGTCCAGACAGCTGGTTTATGCGGTCACACGTCGAGCTTCCATGTGGCTCCGTCCTTGGTGTCCTTCACCTCGAATCCGGCAGCGGCGAGGTCGTCGCGTATGCGGTCGCTCGTGGCCCAGTCTTTGGCGGCTTTGGCCTTGGCTCTGAGGTCGAGCACCATGTCTACAACTTTGCCGAAGGCTTCTTCGCGTTTGGTGTTGTCGGCTGCGCTGTCGTCTTTCAGTCCGAGTAGGTCGAAGGCAAAGAGGTGCATAGTGTCGGCCAGTTCCTTCAAGTCGGCTTCGGATATTTCGGCCTTATGGTCGGTGAGGGTGTTGACGATGTGGCAAGCTTCGAACAGATGGCTGATTACGATGGGCGTCTGCAAGTCGTCGTTCATGGCGTCGTAACACTTCTGCCTCAGCTCGCCAACGGTCTTGTGTACGGCCTCGGTCGACTCTTTGGCTGTCTTCACGCGGGCTATGTCGGCTATGCCGTCCATCAGTCTGGCCAGACCCTTCTCACTGGCCTGGAGGGCTTCGTTGGAGAAGTCGACCGTTCCACGGTAGTGGGCCGAGAGTATGAAGAAGCGTATCGTCATGGGCGAATAAGCCTTGTCGAGCTTCGGGTGGTTGCCGGTGAAGAACTGTTTGAGGGTGATGAAGTTGCCGAGCGACTTGCCCATCTTCTGTCCGTTGATGGTTATCATGTTGTTGTGCATCCAGTAGTGTACCATCTGGTCGCCCTGCGAGGCTACGGCCTGGGCAATCTCGCATTCGTGATGTGGGAAGATCAGGTCCATTCCGCCGCCGTGTATGTCGAAATGCTTGCCAAGATACTTGCGTCCCATAGCCGTGCATTCGCAGTGCCATCCGGGGAAACCGTCGCTCCAGGGGCTGGGCCACCGCATGATGTGTTCGGGCTGGGCTTTCTTCCAGAGGGCGAAGTCGGCCTGACAGTGCTTCTCGCCCACGCCGTCGAGCTGTCGGCTGGCGTCGAGCACGTCGTCCAGATTGCGTCCGGAGAGAATGCCGTAGTGGTATTTCTGGTTATACTTTTTTATGTCGAAGTAGACGCTTCCGTTGCTTTCGTAGGCGAATCCGTTCTTCATTATTTCGCTTACGAGTTCTTCCTGCTCTATGATGTGGCCTGTAGCGTGAGGCTCGATGCTGGGCGGCAGCACGTTGAGGGCTTCCATTGCTGCGTGGTAGCGGTTGGTGTAGTACTGGGCTATCTCCATCGGTTCGAGCTGTTCGAGCCGTGCCTTCTTCTCAATCTTGTCGTCACCCTCGTCGGCATCGTGCTCCAGATGACCCACGTCGGTGATGTTGCGCACGTAGCGTACTTTGTAGCCCAGATGCTTGAGGTAGCGGAAGAGTATGTCGAATGTGATGGCCGGACGGGCATGACCCAGATGCGGGTCGCCGTAGACGGTAGGGCCGCAGACATACATGCCTACGTTGGGTGCATGGAGCGGTTTGAAGACTTCCTTCTTTCTCGAAAGGGTATTGTAAATGATGAGAGTCTGTTCCATATTTATTGTTTTACTTGTCGTGATGTTCTGCAAATTTACTCATTCTTCGGCAAATACCCGAACAAAATTACTAATAATCCGCCTTTATCAGCCTTAGGCGGATTATTAGTGTAAGTTTGGAAAGTTAAATCTTCTTCCCAAACCGGTCATTCGGCGTATACACCCACTTCGGCCAAAGCCGGTTGGCCGTTGCAGCGTGTGAAGCTGATGCGCACAGCGTCTGCTGTGACCGGGCTGAACCGGTGAATTTTCACGCGCGAGTCGGTAAGGGCGTTACCGTCGAAAAGATTCTTCCATGTCCCGGAAGTGCGGTATTCGATACGGTAAGACTGCATCACTCCGGCTTTTTCTTCGGTTATCACCACCGAGTTGATAGCCGTAGGCTTGTCGAGCGTCACCATCCACCAGGGATTCTTCACATACTGGTTCGACTCCCAAGCCGTATTGAAGTCGTCGTCGTTGGCAAAGTCCATCAGGTTGTAGTCCCAGCTCCACGACGATTCGGCTGGTCGGTTCTTGGCCACGTTGTGTCCCGTTATGGGTGCGTCACACTCTGGAACAGTCGATACCCGTCCGTCGTTGTGCCACATCCGGCCTATCTTTTTCAGCTCTTCGAGGGCGTTGTCGTCCATCAGTCCGTCGCGGTTCGGGGCGACGTTGAGTATGAAGTTGCAGTGGGCGCGGTTGTAGGGCACGATGTTGTCGCTGACCATTTCCTCGGCCGGTTTGAGTTTTGATGTCGGGAACGACTCCTTCCAGAACCAGTTCTTCTGTATCGACAGGCAGGCCAGGGCGGGCAGACGGTTCTCCGTAGTCGATATTTTCTGTCCCGCGCCTTGCTCGTACGACTTGATGTCGGTGTAGAAGAGGGCTTCACGCGGATATTTGGCGGCGTTGAGGTCCATCACGAGACATTCGGGTTGCAGCGACTTGATGTAGTCGTATATCTCCTTGAACGGCACGGTGTCGTAGCTGATGCGCGACCACGGCGCGTCCCATCCGTCTATTATCAGGGCTGTTACGGGACCGTAGCCGGTGAGCAGTTCGTGCAGCTGTGCCTTTATCATGTCTATTTTCTCGCGAGTTATGGGCATGTTGGGGCGTATGCGGTGGTGGGTGTCGAGGATTGAGTAGTAGAGCATCACCTTCAGTCCTTCCTTTCGGAAGGCATCGACATACTCGCGCACTACGTCGCGTTTCAGAGGTGAGTTCATCACGTTGTAGTCGGTGGTCTTGGTGTCCCAGATGCAGAAGCCGCTGTGGTGCTTGGTAGTCAGGCAACCGTATGACATGTTGGCCGAGCGTGCAGCCCGTGCCCACTGTCGGCAGTCGAGCTTCTTGGGGTTGAACACCGACGGCGAGAGGTCGGGGTCGGGCCAGTCGTCGGGCGCGAAGGTTGGGATGTTGAAATGGATGAACATGCCGAAACGCAGGTCGACAAATTCTTGTTGTAGCTGATGTAGGCTTTTAGCAGGTGCGGCAAAGCTGCCTGTCGAAACCGTCAGCAGCATGGCTGCGGCGATAAGGAGTTTTCTCATATATTGCTGATTGCTTTTAGATTGTAACATACTGAATCAAACTACGGCTCAGACTCTTTATCCATTGAAGGAGTATTGTAAGATGGATTAATACTTGCTGAATGACGGTTTAGGAAGAGCTTCCGATTTTAGATTAGCACATCAAATTTTATTTTCTTTGTTGTAAAACTTCATAATTTAAACAGTCATTTATCCCAGCTGTACTTTACATTGCAAAGGTAAAAATTTTTGTCTAAGATATAAGTATCATAAAGATTAACTTTTGACAATATTTAGCTCGATACTAAGTTTTTGCC
>CALBJK010000096.1 GCA_937892695.1 uncultured Prevotella sp. | reverse complement strand
GTCGGTTAGTAAATAACATCATTTAGTGTAAAGTAAATTCAGGCATAGTCATCGCATTCTGAAATGCGGCATATTGGACGCTAATATGCCGCATTTCAGAAACCAATATGCCGCATATTGGAACGCAAGAAGAGGCTTATCAGAAAATGCCTGACTATAACAAGAAAAACATTTGATAATTTCTATAATATAAAAAAAAATATTACCTTTGCACACAGTTTTGGTTTCGTAGCTCAGTTGGATTAGAGCAACAGCCTTCTAAGCTGTGGGTCCTGGGTTCGAATCCCAGCGAAATCACTTATGACTCCATGTGGGGCACAAGGAAACAAGACAAAGTCAAAGAGGATTCTACTTCGGTAGTTTCCTCTTTGTTGCTTTAATACAGTTAGTTACAAGTGTGTAGCTTAATAATCAGACAGTTATTTAGAGAACGAATGTAAGGCCTAATTTACACGGCAGATCATAACGCGGTGTTTGGACGATGACATAACGGCACATAAATGCGTGACACTTTCATCCGCTAAATAGCCGTAATTGACAATAATGTGAACTATGAAATATACAGATGCCATGCAAGTATCTTTGAGAAAAAGCCGATACCGCTGTCAGAATGCAGATTTATCTTCAAGTGGAGCAGCATGTTGAGGAAGGAGAATCCTATGAAGTCACCCGATGAATTATACAGGTTAAATGAAAGAACCGCATCCATAACACGAAAAATACCACCAAAGGGTGTAAAGTCCCGTATTTTATTGCTACCTTTGTCATGTCAGATGAATTACCTGTTTTGTCATTAACATCACCAATATAGGTGAAACTTCTGACACACAAAGTATTTGGGAACTTTTGTTTGTCAAACACTTAGATTTATTATAAAATGTGATGAGGATTTAAGGTATTAAAAGAAAATGATTGATACTTCTGCTTTCCAAGGCAAAACAGCTTCGTACTATACACTCGGATGCAAGCTGAACTTCTCTGAAACATCTACGTTTGGGAAACTTCTCTCCGAAATGGGAGTAAGAACCGCCAATGACGACGAAAAGGCTGACATTTGCCTAATCAATACTTGCTCAGTCACTGATGTTGCCGACCACAAATGCCGTCAGTCTATACACCGTATGGTAAGAGAAAATCCCGGTGCACTAGTTGTCGTGACCGGATGTTATGCCCAACTTAATCCGGACAGAATTAGTAAAATTGACGGTGTGGATCTTGTTCTAGGAGCAAACGAGAAAGCAAATCTCATAAGTTTCTTAAGCGAAGCATGGAGCCTTAAGAAAGAAACAGCAGGACAAAACTATAATAAAAGCTTACACCAACATCATGCCGTAAAGACAAAAGACATAAAAACATTCGCACCGTCTTGCTCACGCGGAAACAGAACACGTTTTTTTCTGAAAGTGCAAGACGGGTGTGACTATTATTGCACATATTGCACTATTCCGTTTGCGCGTGGCAATTCGAGAAACCCAAGCATTTCATCGCTCGTGAAACAAGCAGAAAATGCAGCCCAGGAAGGAGGAAAAGAAATAGTTCTGACAGGCGTAAACATTGGAGATTTCGGAAAAACGACAAAAGAACGTTTCATTGACCTTATAAAATCTCTAGACAAAATTTCGGGGATAAGTCGCTTTCGTATAAGTAGTATGGAGCCAGACCTTCTCGATGACGAAATAATAGAATTCTGCGCAAATAGTCGGGCATTTATGCCACATTTTCACATTCCTCTTCAAAGCGGCTCTGATGAAGTTCTTAAATTAATGCACCGTCGCTATGACACAGCCTTGTTCGAACATAAGATAAAGAAAATTAAACTTTTGATGCCTGATTCTTTTATCGGAGTCGATGTCATGGTTGGATGTCGGGGAGAATATCCAGAACTTTTTAATGAATGCTACAAATTTCTTGAATCACTAAACATCACCCAACTACATGTATTTCCATATAGTGAACGTCCAGGTACCGCAGCTCTTCGCATACCATACATTGTTGACGAACATGAAAAAAAGGAACGTTGCAGACGACTTATTCAGTTAAGTGATATGAAAAAAAATGATTTCTACAGCAAATACATCGGCAAAGAAGCTGAAGTATTGTTCGAAAAAGCAGCAAAAGGACATGCGATGCATGGCTTTACAAAAAACTATATACGTGTAGAACTTCCACCTGACAAGGCCAATGAAAAATTGGACAACACCATCGTGAAAGTACGTTTAGGAGATTTCAACTACGACAAATCTGCACTTAAAGCCATCTTATGAAAATATCAATTGTCATATTGAATTGGAACGGACAAAAAATGTTAGAAAGATTTTTGCCCAGTGTAATAGAATTCTCGAAAGATGATGCAGAAGTAATTGTGGCCGACAATGCCTCTACAGACCAATCTATGAAGATGCTCAAAGACAGATTTCCTAATATCAGAACAATACAGCTCGACCGCAACTATGGATTTGCAGAAGGATACAACCAGGCATTGGCAAAAGTCGACTCAGAATATTGCATGCTGCTCAACAGCGATGTTGAAGTAACACCCCATTGGCTCAAACCTTTGCAAGAATTCATGGACAACCACCACGAATGTGCAGCCTGCCAACCGAAACTCCTATCAGAAAGAGACAAAACCTCATTCGAGTATGCCGGAGCATGTGGAGGATTTATCGACAAATACGGTTACCCCTTCTGTCGTGGACGAATTTTCGATTTTGTGGAAAAGGATAATGGTCAATATGACTCTATATCTGAAATATTTTGGGCTACTGGTGCATGTCTTTTGATACGTAAGAAAGATTTTGATGCTGTGGGTGGACTGGACGGACGTTTTTTTGCTCACAACGAAGAAATAGATCTATGCTGGCGTCTCAGGTTAATAGGGCGCAAAATATTCTGCATACCAGCCAGCTATGTTTATCACGTGGGTGGAGGAACATTACCAAAAGAAAATCCAATGAAGACATTTTTGAATTTCAGGAACAATCTGACAATGCTGTACAAGAATCTAGACCAAAAAGATTTAAAAAAAGTAATGACTGTCAGACTTTTTCTCGACTACATAGCAGCAATACAGACATTGGTCGTTAACAGAAACGTTTCCGACTTTAAAGCCATAATACGAGCACGAAGAGCTTTCTGCAAATGGAAGAAACAATTCAAAGAAGACAGAGTACATATACAAAATACAAAAACGAGTCAAACAATAAAACAAATAAAACAGTATTCCATTTTATGGCAATACTATGCATTTAAACGTCGTCGATATGCTGAGCTTCCTGATATGAAAAACGTAAGGAACTTTTAATAAATTAAAGTTAATCTATGGCACAACAGCTGTAAGTTTAACTTTGTTAGTATTTTCTTTGTATTTTAAAATAAATTCAGTATCTTTGTAGGCAATTAAGAATCTTCCACAATAATAAGTGAATAAATTACTTTACATACTTGTTGCGTCACTAATTCTCTGCACTTCATGCAAGATAAAAATAAAGCCCAACGGCAATATCAGCCGAAGGGAAAATATTGAAGTGCAAAGATATGACCGTCTGGAAAGTCGATATCTCACGACAGGCGATTTCTCTGCACTACAACAGATGAACACCGACTTTCCTATGGAAACACGCACACTTATTGAAGATGTCCTACAAATCGGAGAAGTAAACGACCCAGAAATAAACAGCAAATTTCTACATTTCTATCAGGACACAATACTTCAATCAATAATTTCTGCAACTGAACTGCAATATGCCAACATGAATGACATAAACCAGCAACTCAATGACACGTTCAGAAAGCTTAAGAAGATTTTTCCAGACATAAAGACACCTAAATTCTATACTCAAATTGGTGCCTTGGATCAAAGTATTATTGTCGGGGACAATTCTGTCGGAATATCACTTGACAAATATCTTGGAAGCGAATATCCGCTCTATAAACATTATTACAGTGAATCGCAAAGACGGTTAATGAAACGAGAATATATAGTGCCAGACTGTATCAGCTTTTACCTCCTCAGCCTTTATCCATTGAAGAACCATGACACAAGCACTCAATATGAACGAGACCTGCACATGGGAAAAGTAATGTGGATTGTGAACAAAGTGATAGGACGTAGTGTATTCGATACAAAATTTGTCAACATTATAGATAACTTTATGAGACAGAACTCAAACATACCTGCAAAAGAGCTACTTACGTCTGACGCAATGTCGAAAACAGCATCATAGCAGGTGTGAGTAAGAAAGGTATGCAAATTCTCCGAACAACATAATAGGATATTCGCTAAACAGTGACAAAGAAATGCTTATGAATAACAGCCAACCCATACAAAGAAAGAACAAAGTCCTACTTATTTATACGGGTGGAACAATAGGTATGGGACGCAACTCAAGAACCGGAGCATTAGAACCGCTTGATTTCGACCATCTCATCAGTAATCTTCCAGAATTTGCCTATCTCGAAACAGACATCGACACTTATCAGTTCAATCAACCGATTGATTCAAGCGATATGCAACCAAGAATGTGGGCACAACTGGTAAGGATGATATCCTCACGATATGATTCTTATGACGGTTTTGTAATACTCCATGGCACTGACACAATGGCATACACAGCTTCCGCACTTTCATTCATGTTGGAAAATCTAACAAAACCAGTCATACTAACCGGTAGCCAACTTCCTATTGGCCAACTACGTACAGACGGAAAAGAGAATCTTGTCACTAGTATAGAACTGGCATCCGCCCATACACCATCAGGACATGCTATGGTTCCGGAAGTTTGCATTTATTTCAACGGACGACTATTAAGAGGCAACAGAAGTACGAAACAGAATGCTGAGGGTTTCGATGCATTCGAATCCTTTA
Organism: uncultured Prevotella sp.; assembly: GCA_937892695.1. GTDB lineage: Bacteria > Bacteroidota > Bacteroidia > Bacteroidales > Bacteroidaceae > Prevotella. The sequence goes on along the minus strand of CALBJK010000096.1, from coordinate 9,047 downwards.
ACTATCCTCATCTATGCGATGCTGGAGTAACCTTTTCTTTCCATCAACATAACATCCTAACTCCTGATTTCAACAAACCGATGATTCCCCACACTGCAATGAATCCAAACATTGTGGTATTCTCTCTTTTTCCAGGTATTCAGGAAAACATCGTTAGACACGTACTTGAAGCTCCAGAACTTAGAGGCATAGTCATGCGCAGTTACGGCAGTGGAAACGCCCCCCAGAAACCATGGCTTCTCAAGCTCCTAAAGGATGCCACTTATCGCGGGGTAACTATTGTCAACATAAGTCAATGTCTCGCTGGCAGCGTAGAAATGGGAAGGTACGACACTGGCTATCAGCTAAAAAATGCTGGAGTTGTAAGCGGACATGACAGCACTGTAGAAAGTGCCATAACGAAATTAATGAGTCTGCTGGCACGTTTTCCAGACATCCATTTAATAAGGACACACATGAGCAAACCAATGTGCGGAGAAATAACAATTTAACAAGAATCCATAAAGCAAAACACAGCTAGCAAAAACATATATATAACATTACAGACTTTCCAGATGTGAAAAAAGGAAAAGCCTTAGTGTTCGGCACTAAAGCTTTTCCTTTTTCTCATTAACAAATAAGTAGTAAATCCGATTTCTACAAAAACTTATTTAGCATAAGCTACAGAACGGATTTCACGTATTACAGTGATTTTGACTTGTCCTGGATAAGTCATTTCTGTCTGTATTTTGTTTGCAATTTCTGCAGACAAAGCTTCTGATTCTTTGTCGTCCATCTTGTCAGCTCCAACAACAACACGCAGTTCACGTCCTGCCTGAATTGCATAAGTCTTTGTCACGCCAGGATAACTCATTGCAATTGCCTCAAGGTCATTAAGACGCTTAATATAAGCCTCGACTATCTCACGACGAGCACCAGGACGTGCACCGGAAATAGCGTCGCAAACTTGTACAATCGGTGCGAGCAAAGTGGTCATTTCCATTTCATCATGGTGAGCGCCAATAGCGTTAACAATATCAGGCTTTTCCTTATATTTTTCTGCTATTTTGGCTCCATAAAGTGCATGCGGAAGTTCGCTTTCTTCATCTGGAACTTTACCTATATCATGAAGCAAGCCGGCGCGTTTCGCTTTTTTAGGATTCAGTCCCAGTTCTGCAGCCATTATTGCACATAAATTTGCAGTTTCTCTCGCATGCTGCAACAAATTCTGTCCGTAAGAAGAACGGTATTTCATCTTACCGATAATTCGGATAAGTTCTGGATGAAGGCCATGGATTCCCAAATCAATAGCCGTACGCTTTCCGGTCTCGATTATTTCATTTTCAAGCTGTTTCTTCACTTTTGCAACAACCTCCTCAATACGTGCTGGATGAATTCTGCCGTCGGTGACGAGTTGGTGAAGAGCCAAGCGACAGATTTCGCGTCGAACAGGATCAAATGCAGATATTACAATCGCTTCAGGAGTGTCATCGACAACAATTTCTACACCAGCAGCTGCCTCAAGCGCACGGATGTTTCTTCCCTCTCTTCCGATTATGCGGCCCTTCACTTCGTCATTGTCAATATGAAAGACACTAACAGAATTTTCTATAGCTGTTTCGGTTGCTACTCGCTGTATTGTCTGTATTACGATTTTTTTTGCCTGAGCGTTAGCGTTAAGCTTGGCCTCATCCATTATCTCATTTACATAACTTGCAGCATACGAGCGAGCTTCGTCTTTCATGCTTTCTACAAGTCTGTTTTTAGCATCCTCTGCACTAAGTCCTGACAGTTCTTCCAGCTTCTCACGCTCCTTAGCCTGCATCTTTCCCAATTCTTCCTGCTTCAGGCTTAGCATTTTTTTTTCATTTTCAATACGCTGTTGCCCTTGATCTACTTCTTGTTTGCGACGTGCAAGTTCCTCCTGACGCTGATTGAGCGATAGTTCACGCTGCTTCAAGCGATTTTCACTTTGTTGTATTTTCTGATTTCGTAACTGCACTTCCTTTTCCAGTTCCGATTTCTTATTAAGGAACTTTTCCTTTACTTCCAGAATTTTCTTTTCTTTCAACACTTCGGCAGCCTTTTCTGCATCAGCCACCATTTTATTATATTTTCCTTTAATGACATATCGGAAAACACCATAGCCGCATAAACCACCGACAATCAATGTTATGACAGCAGTAATCAATATACCCATATTTAATATTTAATCATTTGTAATATTCTCTTTCATGTGATTTCAGCCTTTGACAACTCCTTCTATTTCTGAAGTCAGCTTAACGAGAATATCACGATATGGCTTTGTATCATTTCGTTTTGCCTCTTTTTCAAATCTTAAAGCAATTTCGATGAGTGCCATATACATTATTTCCTTCTCACTTCTATGTCCCATAAAAACAGAAGCATAAGAATTCAATGTATTTGTAATAAGAATTGCAGCTTCGCGATACAATGCTTCCTCTTCTACCGGTACAGCCACGGAAATATCCATATCGTAAACATGCAATCTTATATGTAATTTCTCTTTATTGCCTTCAGCCATAGTCTGGAATTATTTATTTCCACTTATCAATGTGATACATTTGTCCACATCACGAATGAGCTTTGACATTTTTTTTTGTGCCGACTCCATATCGCCATCAGTTATTGCCAGCATCCGAGCCATCTTAAGACTATTGTAATTTTTCTTCGCCTGAGCGAGTTCTTCCTCCAAGGATTTCACCTTGAAGTCGCGTTCCTCTACGGCTGCTTTCAGACTTTTGTTTTCCTCCGTTAAATCATTATATTGGAGAATAAGCTGACGCACACGTGTCGAAAACAAAACTATCGTCTTCTCATCAGCGTCCATGATTACACCATTTGGTTACAAAATTAACACATTTAATTTAATTCACAAAATTATGAAAGAGTTTTTTGATTAGTATCCTTTTCCGCCATCTGTCTTATTTTACTTCAATATTAGAAGAAAGCGGAAACTTCAGAACATTCATTTTTTACTTTGTTGAGACACTTCTGAGGGCTTGGCTTCCTTTTTAGCCAATATCACAATTTGAAAAACAAAATCGGTTATCCATTTTTGAGAAAAGCCTAAACGTTTGTCATACTGGCGTATCGACATGACTGTTTTTATAACGCCAGAATCCTTGTAGTCGTTCTTCGTAAAGATGTCAGAAACTGTCTTTTGCGTCATAGCATAAAGAGTCTTTTTCATAAACAAGGGAAGGCGCAGTTTGAATTTCATCAGATTTCCCATCAGCATCATAAGGTCTTGGGTAAATCCTTGAAATTGTACAAGATATACCTGGACATCTTGTATTTTACGACAATTCTTCCGCAAGCTCAAGTCTATTTCTTTAAAGAAATCATCCTCTGTACCATAAAGATCCTTCAACATCTTTTTACAATGAGCCTTCTCTCCGACCCCGAGCTTGTTGTTAAGTGTCGGCACATGCAGGGTGGTCTTAAAAACACGTAAATCAGGTAAAGCCGCCAAATTAGTTATACCAAGGTTTGCAGCCATAGAAGCTTGAAAATAAACTCTTACAAGATTCATATAGCTTTCCATTCCCACCGTATTGTCTGTATCGCTATTTTTTTTGAACAATCTGGATAATATTCCCATAATAGTGCAATATATTTTTATTTTCGAAATTATTTTTCATTTTAACTACAAAATTACAACAATATCTTCAAAGTTCAAAATATTTAACACAAAAACAAGAATCAAGTACGCCACTTCCCATCGGTCTTGTCATATTGTAAAACGCGCAGAAGTGGAATTTCTTAACTAAAGCTTTTCACCCCATAAATAAAGGGATAAAAATAACAGACTCCCAAAAACAATTGGTAACTTTATAGTTTCTAATCAATTAGTTTACAACTATTTAAGAAGAAATGCTATGAATGCATAAATTAGACAACTCATCTGAATTGGCCAACATATTGAGTGTTAAAAGTCCGGTAAGAACCAATTTGCTCACGCCTTTCACCAGTTTCGGTCTGAAACACCTTCTCTGCGCATGTCATTGGAGTATGAGCAGGTTGTCTCGGCTGTACAGCTTATACTGTTCCTTTGCATTTTCCGTATGGGAGGCGATAGCTTACACTCCGTCTGCGAGTCCGGCTTCACGGCTTTCTGTCCACGGGCAGGAACTGCTATTACCGGATTGATGATGACACGTGCATACATGGACTGGCGCAGACCGCTGCGTGGCAAGCTTAGAGGGCATTCCGTGCTATACATACTTGATACGGTATGGAAGCAGACAAAGGTGAAAAGTGCTGCTCACGTCCGACCTATCCATGTCATTCGACAAGACTTTCGAGACAAACCTGATCACTGAGACATTGAAGTCCAGTGCTGGCACTTGGGCGGCTCATTAGAAAAACTGGCGGATAGCCTTATCAATGACGATGATGCGTATGAGACATCATACTTTGAGAAGAAACCGCGATTAACATGGACTTGTTACATTGAGAGCCATGACGGGCAGCCGACCGTCATAGAGTATTGACAATCTTCTTGTGGCATATACCAAGATGCTTTTTCGTACCAACAAAGATGTCGGGTTCTCATTCATAGCGCAATCAGAAAGACTCCTCTCCAAAGCGTCTGGCAATAATATGGTGAAAGTCTATCTTGTTACAGGAATTTTACCATCTATGGATATTGGTGGATGTAATCAAACAATTGTGGAGTCAGTAAAAATCTATCTACTTACCTTCTTGAATAACATGTACGGCAACTCCCAACTGTCCACATGACATACTGACATATTTGTCTCTCTTTAAAGAAGAACCGTTTTTTTGAACTTCTAAACTGAGATAGTTTTCCTTACCGTTCTTTGATACGACAGTGGCCTTTAGCCATCCGTCAGACATTTTTTTTGTATTTGTTGCCTGAACTGTAACCGTATTTATCGTATTCCCGTTTTTGTCCGTGACATTATAGTGCATGCCTTTTATTATCCAAGAATCGTAGTTCGTAACAGATATTTCCTTTGTACCACCATCGCTAGTAAAAACCAGTTCGGTGTTGTTTGGTTCAATTTTAGGGATTTTCAATTCCTCGTCATCATTTCCACATGCGATAACCATACAAGCTATTGCAACGACCATCATCTTTGTCAATATCGATTTTTTCATTCTCTATTTTTATTTTATATTAATATGGTGTTATTAATTTGCCTTCTTTACTTTTTTCTTCTTCCTTATACCGAAAAGATCATTAAGACCGTTAAAGTCCTTTTTCATTATCAATCCAATTCCTTGTGTATTAAGACTGTTGCGTGTGAAGTAGCGGTCATTTGTCTTATTATAGACTGTAATCGCCATATTGCCATTAGGGAAAAGCAGATATTTAAGATCGAAGTCTCCAATAAAATTTGTCGTGGCGTTAGCATTGTCCCTATATCCGAACTTTCCGTTTACAAGAAGACGGTTATTGAGCAGACGTCCTGAGAGCAGTCCTTCATATTCTGCATTCTGTAACCCTTCTGTTCCTGTAGAAATGTTTGCTCCTAAGTTCCAATTCTTGTTGTCAACAACAGTGCTAAGAACCGAACTGAGCTGCTGACTGATTCGTCCGCTCAGTATGCTTTGCATTGCCAAAGAGGTCTGATTATGCTGCTGTGACAAATCCCCCATCGACGAACTGTTGTTATCCTGACCGTAGTAAAAACGTCCAACCGCTAAGAGATACAACACCTGCTGATTCTTCTCTTCTCCAGCATTTATTATACTGTAAATCATTTGTTTTAGATCCGCACTTAAAGACGGGAAATCTATGTCAAAATTCACCTTTGGAGAATTTGGAGTACCAGTTACATCCATAAGACAATTAACCCTTATGTTGTTGCCTGAAAACGAACGACCCAAATTCAAATCGGCCAGACTGACACTATTGAGCACGTATGTAGCTTTTAAATTTAGAGAAGCGTCAAATGGGTTGCCGCCAAATTTAATTGTGCTTCCCTGCTGAAAAGTAAAGTCACGCTTCATCAAGTTCTTTATTGAAAGTTTGTACAGACCGTTATCTATAACATAATTTCCAAAAATATCGAATGAACCTTTGTTATAATATATAGCTTTCAGAGCACCCGAACCGTTAAAAGAAATGTAGTCGCCACTATTGTTGTCCATAATAACCTTGACCATGGCGTCTGGGGTACAATTGACGAGGAAGTTGATAATTATCCCTGTAGATATGTCATCCTCGTCAGATTTGGCATTAATATTTTCTCCGTTTTGCCTTTGAGATAAATCGCTTCCATCAGCGGCGTTCTTCCATTCTATAAAGTCGTTCGTCTGTGTTATGTTTCTGTCACTTACATTATAAACAATACTGCTACCCTTCTCTGGAGTAGCATTGACATCAATTGTCAAAGTTCCGCTTCTCCCTACTATACGACAATCGCCTGTTGCAAATACCGTACCGTAAAAAGATTCTCCACTAGTAGCATGGGTGTCGTAGGCCAACAGATTTTCAGCCTTAACATTGATATCGTATGACAGATTTGTAAGGTGTTCATGGGCAAGATGGCCTGTGACTATTCCCAAATTGCCGTTCCGGTCGTAAATCGAATCTTGTGAGAATATTATCCGGTTTGGCAGAAACTTTATTGTATCATTCTTCAATGTATATGTAGTATTGAGACTGCTGATTGAAAGTTTTCCATCGACTACCAGTTCACCAGTCAGATTTATGTTGTTGAGCGGTCCGGCCAGGCGGACATCTCCATTAGCCTCAACTTCAACATTATCCATAAAACTGCCGCAAAAACTTTCCATAAACTCTGCCCTAGTTCTACGAGCGCCGATATCCAAATCGATAAAATTACGTTCCGGAGAGACATATCCGTCGATGAATGTCCTCCTACCCACAGTATCATTTGCTACTGCATGTATATTAATCTGCTTTCCATTATCAAGGTCGACATTCGCATAGAGTGTGCCCATCCGTCCGTTTTCAAATTTGAAATCTTTTACAGATAGAGACGCTGAAGCTCTAATATCTCCGTCAAGCAAACCAGAAAGAAAAGCTTGGCCAGAAGCTAAGCCGCTGAATTCTACAGAATGGAAATTGACAATGTTTAGTATGTAGCTGATATCTACATCATTAAGATTGACAAACAGAGAGTCAGAACTGTTATCACGTAATTCTTTTCCATCTATCGAGATAAACTGATTGTCGTGACGTATAGAAAATTTATTTACAGCAATACCATTCTTGTTATACTTGATGTTTGATGGCATAACATGCCACACAGTGTTCCCCAATGAGATTTCAGAATCTTCGATATATATTCCGGCTGTTGGCACGCCATGACCATCATAGAAAAATTTGGTGCTGGCCTTGATCGTTCCGTGCAGTGGATGTTGTTCATTGTCATTCAAACTGACAGACGTCTTGAGCATATTGTCAGAAGCTTGCGAGTCAATGCTGAAAGCTTGGGTACGCCCTTTCCCATCTAAACGTTTTATTTTGGCCATAGCTGTCAGCACGTCGTCCTGTGTCGTTTTTAATCTTATCCATGCATTTTGGTAATTCATTCCGTTGTATTTGAAGGAAGGTAAAGACAATTCGACGTCTGCCCGACCCTTATGACCGTCAAAATAGCCATCTATTACAAGTTCGTCTTTTATTTCAAGAGAAATACCAAGCAGATACTGCATCCATTTCGTATTATTGATATGAACAGAAAGATCAAAATCGTTTATATCATTAATTAACGCTACCGATTGGATAGGTATGGTCGGAAGATATTTCTTTAAAAGTCCTGCCATACTTTTAGGCAACGACAACAAGTCAATGTTACCTTTTAATAATATTGAACCGAAATCACTGTCGACTCTTACATTTCTTGTTCCATTGACACGTGTAGTCAACAGACTAAGATTGTTGATGGCATAATTTACTTCGGACGACATCATTTTGAAACCATTGACTTCCAGATTTCCTACAGCATTACTGATATTGTTGCCTGAAACATTTAAGTTTATGTCAAAGTCGAACTTTGTATTCTTCCATTTGTCAGTCATGTTTAAAGCGGAAGGAGAAAGATTGCGAACTTTACCTTTGATTTTTGCCGTATTTCGGTTACCTCCCATATCATATATGCCTGAGAGGGCTATCAATCCATTGGGGTCGTCAAGTTCGAAATCACCAGAGATCTTTTTGTTTTTATAAACACCGTCTAATCTGATGTTCCTATATGGATACGAAGAATATTCAAATAAAGGGATCACACCTCTCACTGCTGTAGTTTGCTTGTCACTTGTTATGCTGAGATTGGCTGAAATCATGCCAAACTTGTCATTACCGGTAACAGCCTTCATATTTACTCCGTCAGTCTTGATATTAGCTAAAATGCGGTTTTCTTTTTTAGATAAATCCAATACCAAATTTCCTGCAGATGTCCTCAAAAAGGTCTCTGCATTCAAGTTCATTCCTTTTCCTGCAAATTTTCCTTTAATATCTATGTCTCCACAATTAACAACAGCAGTGGGCAACTTGAATTTTTGGTCAAATACATGTGCTATTTCTTTTACAGTTTCCGGTGAAACGTAAAGCTCTTTCAGATTCAGTCCCCATTCTTTATTCATCTTTCTAAGGCCTAAGAATCCATCTGCATTAATGTTCAAAGAATGGTCAGATGAGAAAACATCAAACCTGGTCACGCTCAAGCGATTCGTTGTATATGAAAAAACAGTGTTTACATTCAACTTATTTGACAGCATACCTAATTTTGAATAGAAACAAGAAACGTCTTCTGGTGTCAAATACGAATCAGAAATTTTTCCATAAAATCTGAGTTTGTCTTTTTCTATTTTTCCTTTACTGAATTTATAATATGCTTTAAACCTTTCTAAATGTAATTTTGTTCTGGGAAGTAGAATTTCAAAATCGGACAATTTTAAAGCACGTCGGTTGGCGACTAGTTCAAATGCCATTTTTTTTATCTTCAAGCCGGACTTTTCGTCAAATGCGATTTTTTTCACTTTGACGTTTATAGAGTCCCTGCTTAGTTTGTTTAGAATAATATGTGCACTGATATTGCGTGCGC
>CALBJK010000095.1 GCA_937892695.1 uncultured Prevotella sp. | reverse complement strand
TACGAAAAGACTTAATATACTCATTTTTCCTTTTCTAATTCTAAATTAAATGCACAACAGAATTAATGTTAAAGCGACAGTTCCGGTAAGGAACCATACTGCATACTGACGGACATCGCCGCTCTGCCATGAACGTACGCTTTCGCCAGCTGCATTGCTCGCCCAAGCCAGGAAGTTGAACGTTCCGTCGACTACGTGACGGTCGAACCAAGCTATCGGGGTAGAAACACAGCGGAAGATAATCTTGTGGGTGACAAACATCCATACCTCGTCCAGATAGAAACGACGGTATGCTGCCTCGTGCAAACGCGGGAAAGTCTTTGCAAGATAGTCGGCCAGAGGCGTTGTCTCACCCTTGTACATGAAGGTAGCCAGAGCGATGCCGCCAAGAGCAAGGATTGTACTTACAGAAGCTACAGTCCAGTCGGTATGAGTGGAGAAGGCAAGACCGTTTGCAGAAACGAACTTTCCAAATTCAAATACATGCAATGTACCCAGCACACCTACCACTACAGTAATGATGCTAAGGAACACGAGTGGAAATGTCATTGCGGCAGGAGCTTCATGGGGTTTGTGGACCTCAGGATTGCTTTTGTTGGACTCATAATAGCTCTTGCCCCAGAATATCACGTAATAAAGACGAAACATATAGAATGCAGTCATTGCGGCAATACCGCTCATAACCACACCCATGACAGGAGAGAATTTGTAACAAGCCACAAGGATTTCATCCTTCGAGCAGAAACCGGAAAAGAATGGAATTCCTGCTATTGCGAGACAGCTTATAAGGAAGGTCCAATGTGTGTAAGGCATATATTTGCGTAGTCCGCCCATGTATTTCTTTTCGTTAGAGCCTACTGTATGAATAATACATCCGGCACAGAGAAAGAGACAAGCCTTGAACATGGCGTGTGTGAACAGATGGAACATACCGGCCATGTAGCCTAGTCCGTTTCCGTCTGCATACTCGGCAGTTGTCTTGGATACCACTGTCACAGCTTCTTTAGCTTCAGGCATACAAACACCCAGAGCTACGAGCATGAAGCCGATTTGAGAAATAGTAGAGAAGGCCAACACACGCTTGATATCGCTTTGACAGCAAGCCACGGCTGCTGCATAGAAAGCAGTGAAAGCTGCAATGTATGCAACATAATGAAGTGTATCGGGAGCAAACTCAATCCATATTGGGAAGAGACAAGCAACCTGATAGACACCTGCCACAACCATTGTTGCAGCGTGGATAAGTGCACTCACTGGAGTAGGACCTTCCATGGCATCGGGAAGCCATATGTGCAAGGGGAACATTGCACTCTTACCGGCACCGCCGATAAACATCAGGAACAACGCCGTGGGCAGAATCCAACTTGCATTTTGCAGACGTTCAACCTGGTCTGGAGTCATCTGAGAGATGTCAAAGTCGAATGTTCCGACATAGAAGCTATAGAACAAGATACCGATAAGGAAGAACAAATCGGCAAAACGCGTCACGATAAACGCCTTCTTCGACGCGGCTACTGCTGCATGCTGAGGATAGTAGAATCCGATAAGCAGATAAGAACATACACCTACAAGCTCCCAGAACAGATACATCTGGAAAATGTTGGTTGCTACAACCAGACCGAGCATACTCATGGTGAAGAGTGAAAGGAAAGCGTAGTAACGCTGGAAACCTTTCTCACCGTGCATGTAGCCGAACGAATAGATGTGTACCATGAAGCTCACCGTTGTTATGACAACAAGCATCATAGCCGAAATCGGAGTCAACCTAAAACCTACATCGAAAATAAGATGGGCATTGAAGATGGTTCCGAAGTCAAGCCATGTGAAATGCCATGCGGTCAACGTAGGATAAAGACCGTCGGCTCCCCTACCCTGTCCGACAAAATATTCAAATGCCGTATAAACGGATAGAGCAAAGACCACACCCATAAATGTGGTTCCGACCAGTCCCGCTACTTTGTGCGACATCTTCATACCTGCCAGACCAAGAACCAAAAAGCTCAGGAAAGGCAGAAGAAGTATCAAAAACGAATAACTGTAATCCATTGTCTTTTCTTTTGAGATGAATTAGAATTTCATGTTCTCTATGCTGTTCACCTGGTCAGAGTGGAATCTGCGGTAAACGTTGATGATGATTGCGATTGCCACTGCCGACTCTGCAGCCGACACACCGATAGAGAACAGCGTGAAGAAGAAACCTTCCATTTCGCCGGGATACAACATGCGGTTGAACGCAGCGAAGTTGATGTCAACAGAATTGAGAACCAACTCGATGGAGATAAGCATGGCAATCAGGTTACGGCGCGTAATGAAACCGAAAACGCCGATGAAAAACAAGAGTGCTGAAAGCACGAAATAACATTCTACAGGTACCATAACTTATTTGTCCTTTCTTGAAACTACGATTCCACCAATAATACATGCAAGCAGGAATACGGAAATGAACTCGAACGGGAGAACATACTGATATTTGTCTGCACCCATAAGTGTGTGTCCGACTTTTTCCATAGATATTTCCGCATCGGGTAATTGCTGAGCCATACAAAGAAACTTGTTCTTCAAGAATATTGCAATCACGGTTACAAGACCTACCAATGTCATCAACACACCGTAAGCGACGCGACAACCCTTCATTCGTTCTACCAGACCTTGAAGTGTGCGTTTGCTGACAAGCTGTATCGCAAAGACGTAAATCATCGTGATGCCACCTGCATAGACAGAAATCTGAGCTGCACCGAGAAAAGTGTAATCGAGCAGAAAATACAAGCCTGCTACACCGAAGAGAACGAACAACAAGAATGTCGCAGCCCTCATAATACGCTTAGTCGTCACACAGACCAAGGCTGAGCCAAGTATCACGACAGCGAGAATTACAAACATTATCATATTAGCCATTTATATTCTCCTCCATCATTTATCTGTGTTGAACTTTCCGATTTCGATAGGTGCGCCTCCGTTCTCAATGATGTTAGGAAGCGACGGCTTGTAATTCACCTCTTTGTCGAGATGAAGAACGAGCGAATCGCGCTCGAAGACCGAATTTTCAAAATCGTTTGTAAATTTTATAGCACCGTGAGGACAAGCGTTAGTACACAGCTCGCAAAACATGCAGTCTCCAAGATCGTACAGGTAATCGGTCAGGACACGTTTCTTCTTGCCTTCCTCCGTTGTAATCATCTGGCTGGTGATCTTAATCGTACCATTGGGACAAGCCTTCTCGCACAATGTGCAGGCAATGCATTTATGATTGCCGTCAGCATCGTGTGGCATTACGAGCCGTCCTCTGTGACGTGCGGAAACATGGAGCGTAGTCTTGCGGTTCTCCGGATATTGCTCTGTCACCTTCTTTGTGAAGTACTCACGCCATGTGACACCCATACCTGTGAGAAGAGACGCAACACCGTCCTTGATTCCTCCAAAATATGATTTTTTATTTTCCATTTCTATTAATCAACAATTCATGTATGTTGCCTTTATCAGAAGTGCAGACCGAATGCTACGACAAGAGTCATCAACACGAGGTTGAGAAGACTCAACGGCATGAGGTACTTCCATTCCAATTTAAGAATCTGGTCGATACGCAGACGAGGATACGACCATTTTATCCAGAGCAGAACCCAGACGAGCAGGAAGGTCTTACCCAAGAACCATACCACTCCGGGAATGTAGTCCATGACTGCATTGAATCCGTCCAGACCGGCTACATGCAGCGGCATCCATCCGCCGAGGAAAACGGTCGAAGCGAGACCGGCTATGATGAACATGTTCAGATACTCTGCAAGATAGAAGAATCCGAATCCCATACCCGAATACTCGGTGTGATAACCGGCGGTCAGCTCGCTCTCGGCCTCGGCCAAGTCGAACGGGCCACGGTTGGCCTCGGCATTACCTGCAACAAGGAACACAAGGAAAGCAATGATAGCAGGTATGTGCCCACGGAATATGAGCCATCCGTTCTGCTGAGCCTCGATTATGCCCGACAGCTGCATCGTGCCGGTCAGTGCGACAACAGAAATCAAACACAAGCACAGAGACATTTCGTAAGAAATCATCTGTACAGCTCCACGCATTGCCGAAACAACACTATATTTGTTGTTCGAGCTCCATCCGGCAATAAAGACACCGACAACGCCGATACTCGAAATTGCCGTAAGAAGAAATACCCCGACATTGAAGTCAAGAATCTCCGCGCCTTTGTTCCAAGGCATGAAAGCAAACGCGCCCACACTGCCTATCAGCACCAGGAATGGAGCGATGATATAGAGCAGCTTGTCGGCCTTGTCTACGAAGAAGATTTCCTTTGTAAGCATCTTCACCACGTCTGCAAATACCTGGAAAATACCGAAGGGACCGACACGCATCGGGCCGAGACGGCACTGGAAGAAGGCACAGACCTTACGTTCCATGTAGATGAGCACGATAGCAAGCATCGCGTATGCAGTAAGTATGAATACTCCTATGAGCACACACTCTATCAGGATCGACCAGAAGTCGCCCAGCCCCAATGTGTTGCGGAGCAGACCGTCGAACCATGTTGTTACTATACTAAAATCAAACATTTCGTATAATTGTCAATTAAATTAATTGTGAACTGTCTTTGCCGATTATCTGTCGATATCAGGAATCACATAGTCGAGGGTTGCACCTACTGATATAAGGTCGGCAATCTTCTCGCCGCGCAACATCTCGTCAAGAGCAGACACGAGCGGCAATCCCATCGGACGGAACTTCAGTCTGTAGGGACTCTTCTCGCCACGGCTGTCGAGGTAGACACCTATCTCGCCACGGCTGCCTTCGCAAGAAGCGTACCATTGGCCTTCGGGCACCTTGATGATTGGTTTCTGCTTGATGTAGAACTCGCCTTCCGGAATATTGTCTATGAGCTGTTCCAGAATGCGTACACTCTGCTCCATCTCTTTCATACGCACCATGTAACGGGCGAAGCAGTCGCCTTCGGTAAAGGTTATCTCGTCAAAGTCTACTTTGCTGTACATGTCGTAAGGATGATGTTTGCGTACATCGTTCTTCCATCCGCTGGCACGTCCTGTACCGCCGGTGCAACCGTAAGAGATTGCATCCTCGTGCGACAATACGCCTACATTCTTGAAGCGGTTCTGCAGGATGACGTTACCAGTGAACAGATCGTCATACTCCTTGAACATCGGTTTTATGTATTTGCAGAGCTTCTTGACATTGGTCACGAAGTTGGGGTCGATGTCGTCCTGCAGGCCACCTATTCTATAATAGTTCTGGATAAGGCGGCCGCCTGTTGTCTCCTCCATCACGTTCAGCACCTGTTCACGTTCGCGCATTCCGTAGATGAACGCCGTCAGAGCACCGAGGTCCTGGGCGCAGCAACTATAGAACAGCAGGTGTGAGTCGATACGCTGAAGCTCGTCGAGGATAGTACGTATATATTTGATTCGGTCGTTCAGCTCAATGCCCATACCTTCTTCTATCACCGAGCAAAGGGCGTGGCGGTTGGTCAGCGCACTCAGATAGTCCATACGGTCGGTAAGAGCCAGCGTCTGGGGATAGGTGTATCCTTCACATATCTTCTCTATTCCGCGATGTATGTAACCGCAATGCGGATAAACCTTCTTTATGGTCTCGCCGTCAAGAATAGTCTGGAGACGGAGCACACCGTGGGTTGCCGGATGCTGAGGGCCGATGTTTATCACATAGTCGTCGTCAGTAAACAGTGGGTGTTTGACAGAAGTAAGATGCCCTTCCTCGTCCAGGTTGTATTCGAGCGTGTAGCTGGGTTCGGGGTCGTCCTCCAGGGTGTACTTGTTGTTCTCAGGACTCATGTCATAATCCTTGCGCAACGGATAGCCCTTAAAGTCGGAACGCAGATAAAGACGACGCATGTCCTTATTGCCGAGGAACTTGATGCCGTAGAAGTCGAACACCTCGCGTTCAAGCATCTCTGCGCCTTTCCACAGTTTGCTCACCGACGGGATGTAGGCGTTGTCACGGTCGGCGTTGACCACCTTGACACTGATACGCTCGTACGTATTCGTATTTTCAAGAATGTAGATACATCCCAGACCTTCTTCACCGAAATCCTCACCGATTATTGTCACAAGGAAGTCAAAATGCTTCTCTCCTCTGAGCTTCGCCATCTCTGATGCGAAGTCTTTCAATTCGAAAACTTTACTGTCTATTTTCATTGCTTCCTTTGATTATTGTTTTTCACATTCATTAGAAGAAGATATTTCATTCTCATTGCCGTTTACGATTATTGGCTTATGCTCCTTGCGGTTGGCTCCACCGAAGAATTTCTCTACCTTTACCTTTCTCTGCAATTGCATCATTCCGTAAAGGATAGCTTCGGGGCGCGGAGGGCATCCGGGAACATATACATCTACCGGCACAATCTCATTTATGCCTCTCACGACATGATAGCTCGACTTGAACGGTCCGCCACTGATAGCACATCCGCCCACAGCAACGACATACTTGGGTTCGGCCATCTGGTCGTAGAGTCGTTTGAACACGGGAGCCATCTTGTTGGTGATGGTTCCGGCACACATTATCAAGTCGGCCTGACGTGGAGAGTTACGCGTCACCTCGAATCCGAAGCGGGCGAAGTCGTAACGCGCACATCCTACGGCCATGAACTCGATACCGCAACAGCTCGTGGCAAAGGTCAGCGACCAGAGCGAATTGCTCCGTCCCCAGTCGATCATCTGGTCGAGCGAACCGGTTACCACGTTCACGCCACCTTCATGCAGCTGCTGCACGATTTTCTCCAGCGACTCGTTGTCCTTAAATTCGCCGTAGGGCAAACTCTTGATTTTTGGCTTCATTTCCATTCCAACGCTCCTTTCCGCCATGCGTATGCAAGGCCAAACACAAGTACCAAGAGGAAAAAGCCGATGCTAACCAGAGCCATCGGACCCAAATCCTTCACCACCACAGCCCACGGATAAAGGAACACCGTCTCTACGTCAAAGATGAGGAAGAGAATGGCGAACAGGTAGTAGCCTACGTGAACAGGTATCCATGAAGACCCGTGAGTTGGTATACCACACTCGAACGGTTCTCCCTTCACCTTGTTGTAGGTACGCGGGCCTATGAGCTTTGCTATCACATAAGCTGCGACTACCAGCACAATAGCCGTCAACAAAACGGTAATTAACAAGATAAAATTCATAAAATATAATAATTTTTGCTACGTAACAACGAAAAGCCATTCCCATCTTTCGCCAGTCTA
>CALBJK010000094.1 GCA_937892695.1 uncultured Prevotella sp. | reverse complement strand
GCCTTGCCGTCTGGTAATATTTTATTAATTTTGCACGCAATATAAAATTAAGGACAAAGTATGGACGATTATCACGCGGGAAACTTTAAACTGTAGCCGAGGACAGCCTGTCAGACGGTTTGTCTCCGGCAATACGTTTTTCCACATTAACGGAGACAAGCTAAATGAGAACATTCTGGAACATCAACACCTCACTTAAAGCCATAAACGAGTGGCAGCCCAACTGCTGGATACAAGTAACATGCCCCACTGAAGAGGATCAGCAATGGCTTGAAAACAAATTCAATATCCCCGACTACTTTCTTTCAGACATCAGCGATACCGACGAGCGTGCCCGCTACGAGTACGACGACGGGTGGATGCTCATCATCCTTCGTATACCTTACGTCAAGGAAATACGCTCGCGTACGCCTTACACCACCGTTCCGTTGGGAATAATACACAAAGGCGACGTGACAATCGCGGTCTGCTACTATGAAACCAACATGATGATCGACTTTGTCAGCTTCCACCAGAAACGCAACGACGGCTTCACCGACTATGTCGATATGATTTTCCGTCTGTTTCTTTCTTCAGCCGTATGGTATCTGAAACGGCTGAAACAGATCAATGCCCTTATAGAAAAAGCCAAGCACAATCTCGACCACGTTGTCAACAACGAGTCGCTGATAGCACTGAGCCGTCTGCAGGACTCGCTTACATATTTCATAACATCAATCCGAGGCAACGAGACACTTCTGGCCAAACTGAAGTTCAAGCTACAGGTTGACGAACTTGATGCCGACCTCATCGAAGACGTGAACATCGAGATGTCACAGGCACGCGAGACAACAAACATATACTCGGACATTCTGGAATCGACGATGGACACATACTCAAGCATCATCAACAACAACATGAATACCGTAATGCGTACCCTCACGTCGGTATCTATAATAATGATGTTGCCGACACTGATATCGTCATTTTTCGGGATGAACCTCATCAACGGTATGGAAAACAACCGGTTCGGATTTCTGGTTGCAATCATAATTTCCATCTGCGTGTCTACAGCGTCATGGGCCATATTAAGACACAAAAGGCTACTATGAAATTGAAAAAAACGAAAAAAAAGATGTTTTTTATTGGACAGATGCTTTTTTTTATTTAAGTTTGCAACAAAATATACAAAAGCAAGGATATCATTCATAAAGAAAACGACCCGACACGGTCAAGACCTAAAGATGAATGATATGTAGGAAAAACCATATCATAAACTTAAAACAGTGAAATGATGGACTCTCAAGAGAACGCCCAGAAACAAGGTGCAACAGAAGAGAAGAACGTGGAGCAGACTTCCGTTCAAGTAGAAAACGCACTGGAACAGACTGCCGGTGCGGCAACAGCAACAGCTAAAGAAAGCAAAGGCGATGAGCAGCCTGACACAAAAGAAGAGACTGCCGCATCCGCTACAAAACCGGCTGCGCCGGAAGAAACTGAACAGAATGGAACTTCTTCTGATGCCGAAAAGGCTGTACGCAAGGTATATAATACCAAGAAGGAAGTACTCGACAGGCTAAAAGAGATTGTCAGCAACGGCGAAATACCCGACAAGGCAGAAATAGACCAGTTGAAGACCACATTCTACAAGCTGCACATTGCCGAGCGCGATAACAAGCTGAAAGAATATATAGAGAACGGCGGCGAGGCCGACAAATACCAGATCAAGCCAGACGAAGACGAAGAAGTATTCAAGGCCGAGATGGGAGTAATTCGTGAAAAGAGAGCCGAAATATTCCGCAAACAAGAAGAAGAGAAAAAGCAAAACCTCGAAAAGAAGCTTGAGATCATAAACAAGATAAAAGATATGGCAACGTCGCCAGACGAAGCCAACAAGTCATACCAAGAGTTCAAGGAACTGCAACAGCAGTGGCACGAAATCAAGGCTGTTCCCGCAGAAAAGGCCAACGAGCTCTGGCGCAACTACCAACTCTACGTAGAGCAATTCTACGACCTGCTAAAACTCAACAGCGAAGCACGGGAATACGATTTCAAGAAGAATCTCGAACTTAAGACAAAGTTATGCGAAGCAGCCGAGAAACTCGCTGACGAACCCGACGTTATCAGTGCTTTCCACCAACTGCAGGAACTGCATCAGCAATACCGTGAAATCGGACCGGTAGCCAAGGAGCTGCGCGAACAGATATGGAGCAGGTTCAAGGCTGCATCTACTGTGATAAACAAACGCCATCAGAAGCACTTCGAAGACCTACGCGCAAAAGAGGAAGACAACCTCACGCGCAAGACAGCCCTGTGCGAAAAAGTGGAATCCATTGCCAAAGAAGAATGCAAGAATGCCGCAGATTGGGAGAAGCACACTAAAGAAATCATTGCCGTGCAAGCCGAATGGAAGACCATCGGATTTGCGCCACAGAAGATGAACGTAAAGATATTCGAACGTTTCCGGTCTACATGCGACGACTTCTTCGAGCGCAAAGCAGCATTCTTCAAGGAAATGAAACAGCGTTTTGCCGAAAACGAAGCCAAGAAACGCGACCTCATCGACAAGGCCAAAGCTCTTTCTGACAGCACCGAATGGAAACAGACTGCCGAAAAACTCATCGCCTTGCAGAAGGAATGGAAGAACATAGGCAGTGTGCCTAAGAAAATAGGCGACCTGCTCTGGAACGACTTCAACGGCGCTTGCAACAAATTCTTCGAAGCACGCAAAGCCGCAACATCCGGAACGCGCAGCGAGGAACGAGCTAATCTCGAAAAGAAGCGTGCCATCATCGAGCAGCTCAAAGCACTCACTGCCGACTCACAAGACGACGTACAGGCCAAAGCCCAGAAACTGGTCGACGAATACAACACCATCGGACACGTCCCATTCGCCGAGAAAGACAAGCTCTTTAAGGAGTATCACGATACTCTCGACAAACTCTACAAGGAGCTTAACGTCACCATAGCGCGCCGCCGTCTCGACAAGTTCAAGGACAATCTGAAGAATGTAGCCAAACGAGGGGAAGATGCCATTGACAACGAACGCAGCCGGTTTGTACGCCGTTACGAGCAATTGCGTCAGGAAGTGCTCACCTATGAGAACAACCTCGGCTTCCTCAATACGAGCAGCAAAAAAGGAAACAGCCTCATCGATGAACTGAACCGCAAGGTGCAGAAGCTAAAAGACGACATGCAACTAGTCAAAGAAAAAATCAAGGCCATCGACTCGCAAGACAGCGATAAGGCCGAGTAAACAAACGATAACCAATTACACAATCCCCACATGCGCAAGCATCGTGGGGATTTTATTTTTCAGTCCGTCCTCAACGCCAATACAATTCCAAATCGGTCATTATAATGTGATACGGCCAAAAGTAGATTATAAGTTCACTCTTCGCCGTTTTCTACGCACCTGCCGTGCAGCTTTCTTTAGTTTTTCCTTGACGTAGACCACTACGTCTGCGTCAAAGCCTAAAGAAATCCACACAACAATGACACGGAAAACAACTGAAGCCTAATGACCGATTTGGGATAATTTCCGACACTGGTACGGACATGAAAAAAGCACTCTCGCTGTGAGAGTGCTCTAAAACGTTGGGATACTCGGACTCGAACCAAGAATGACAGGACCAGAATCTGTAGTGTTACCATTACACCATATCCCAATTATAAGACATCCTTTTGTCTTGTTTGCGTGTGCAAAGGTACGCAAAAAATCTGAACTGCAAACATTTTTGCCGACTTTTTTCTAAAAAAAATCAAATTAGCGACTTTCTTTCGACGTTATTCAGATTATTAGGTGTAACTTTGCCAAAAGAATCACGACATTAAGAGTAATACGACATAAACCCTGATGGAACATACAAACAGACTGGTTGATACAATAACCAAAGGCATAAAAGAGAAAAAAGGACAACGCATCACCATAGTTGACTTGGGAGGCATTGAGGGAGCCATAGCCCGCTATTTCGTCATTTGCCAGGGCAACTCGCCCTCCCAGGTAGAGGCTATTGCCGAATCTGTCGGCGATACAGTCAGGACAGTCATCGGCGAAAAGCCTATTAATATAGTCGGATTAGGGCTGAGCCAGTGGGTAGCGATAGACTACGCTGATGTTCTGGTGCACATATTCGTGCCCGAAACACGCAGCTACTACGACCTGGAAAATCTCTGGGACGATGCCAAACTGACAAGACTGCCTGATATTGGATGACTATGACAGTCACAGAAAACGACTGCATGACAACAACAAGAAAGCATTATGGACAAAAACAATAATTCTTTAGACGACAATAACCAACCGAAGATGCCACGGTTCAACATGGGTTGGATCTACGGCATTGTACTTGTGACCCTGTTCATTCTCTTCTTCACCGGAGGCGGCAACGCTCTGGGTGGAGGGGCTTCAGCGAGCCAAGAGGCTTCCTACACCAAATTTCAGGAGTACGTAGCCAAAGGATACGCCAAAAGCGTCGTAGTAAACAAAGACGAAAGCACGCTGAAAATGTATGTCAAGCCCCAGAACTTACGCGACGTGTTCAATGTCGATGCCAAACAGCTCGGCAAGGAGCCGTTCGTCTCAGTAGAGTACGGTTCGGTTGACGAGCTTGACAAGTATCTTGCCAAAGCCCGCAAGGCCGGGAAAATAGCCGACTACAGTTACGAGAACAACAAGGGCAACATGCTCATCAACATTCTCATCAATATCGGACCGTTCATCCTCATCATAGCAATATGGATGTTCCTGATGCGCCGTATGAGCGGCGGACAGGCAGGCGGAGGAATGTTCAACGTGGGCAAGAGCCGTGCCAAAATGTACGAGAAAGGCAACGACATCGGGGTGACGTTCAAGGACGTAGCAGGACAGGCCGGAGCCAAGCAAGAGGTAGAAGAGATTGTCGAGTTCCTCAAACATCCACAGAAATACACCGAACTGGGAGGCAAGATTCCACGCGGCGCACTGCTCATAGGCCCTCCAGGAACAGGAAAGACCCTTCTGGCCAAAGCCGTAGCCGGCGAGGCCGGAGTGCCGTTCTTCTCCATGAGCGGTTCCGACTTTGTCGAAATGTTTGTCGGCATCGGTGCCAGCCGTGTGCGCGATCTGTTCCGTCAGGCCAAAGAGAAAGCTCCGTGCATCATCTTCATCGACGAAATCGATGCCATAGGACGAGCAAGAAGCAAGAACCCGGCCATGGGGGGCAACGACGAACGGGAGAACACCCTCAACGCCTTGCTTACCGAAATGGACGGCTTCGGCACCAACAGCGGCGTAATAATACTCGCTGCCACCAACCGTGCCGACATGCTCGACAAGGCCCTTCTGAGAGCAGGACGATTCGACCGGCAGATTAACGTCGACCTACCCGACCTCACAGAACGCAAGGAGATATTCCAGGTTCACCTCAAGTCGGTCAAGACAGACGACACTGTCGACATCGATTTTCTTGCCCGTCAGACTCCGGGATTCTCCGGCGCCGACATTGCCAACGTGTGCAACGAGGCTGCCTTGATAGCTGCCCGCAACAACAAACATGCCGTCGGCAAGCAAGACTTCCTTGATGCTGTCGACCGTATCATCGGAGGTCTGGAAAAGAAGACCAAGGTGATGACTGCCGAGGAAAAGAAGACCATAGCCCTGCACGAGGCCGGCCATGCTACGGTGTCATGGTTCTGCGAACATGCGAACCCTCTTGTCAAGGTGAGCATCGTACCACGTGGACGCGCTCTCGGAGCTGCATGGTATCTGCCCGAAGAACGACAGATAACAACCAAGGAACAGATGCTCGACGAAATGTGCGCCCTGCTCGGAGGCCGAGCAGCCGAAGAGCTATGTACCGGACACATCTCTACCGGAGCTATGAACGACCTCGAACGAGCCACAAAGAGCGCGTTCGGAATGGTGGCCTACGCAGGAATGAGCGACAAGCTGCCAAATATCTGCTATTACAACAACTCCGAATACCAGTTCCAGCGCCCATATTCTGAGACAACAGCCAAGATAATCGATGACGAAGTGCTCAAGATGGTCAACGAACAGTATGTACGTGCCAAGAACATACTGATGGAACACAAAGAAGGGCACCAGAAACTCGCCGAATTGCTCCTTTCTCGTGAAGTGATATTCGCCGAGGATGTAGAAAAGATTTTCGGCAAACGTCCGTGGGTGAGCCGTTCCGAAGAAATAATGGAAGAAGAGGCACCTAAGCTCGAAGACATGCCCGATGCTGTCAAGGCAGCTCAGGCTGAGCACGAAAAGATGATTGAAAACAAGGGAAACAAAGTACAGGAACATGTTGCTGACAGTTCTGACAGCAATGTCAAGACTGATGCCAAGACCAACAAAGGCAAAGCCGAGATGACCGACACTGCCGGCAGAAAAGGCGCGACACAGACCGACACTGCCGATAACAGCAAAGTTTCGGAAACCGCAGCTACTACAGACAAGAAGGAAAAAGACACGACAGAAAAAGACTAAAAGTCGACAACTATGAGCGAAACTGAGAACAACGGCATTGTCCAAAAGGCAGAGGCAAAGAACGCGAAAGTAAAAAACCTCATCACACGGAGCATCACCGGAGTGCTGTTTGTGGCAGTTGTGGTGACAAGCTTCATGCGTCCTGAAGGCATGATATTCCTCTTCGCCCTCGTCACCGGACTCACCGTATGGGAGTATACCGGCCTTGTCAACGAGATAAGGAACGTCAGCGTCAACCGCTTCATATCTACCGCAGCGGGCGTTTACCTGTTTCTTGCCGTAGCCGGATTCTGTAGCGAGCTGACACCTTCGGCTGTCTTCATTCCCTATCTGCTCACAGTGGTCTATCTGTTCATAAGCGAACTGTATGCCAAGAAGCCCAATCCTATAAACAACTGGGCCTACACCATGCTCTCGCAGATGTATATCGCCCTACCCTTCTCCACCATCAACATTCTGGCCTTCAACGAAGCCGGAGGCCAGACCTACTACAACTATCTCCTGCCCCTAAGCGTATTTGTCTTCCTTTGGGCCAACGACACCGGTGCCTACTGCACCGGCTCACTTCTGGGCCGCCACAAGCTGTTTCCACGCATCAGTCCCGGAAAGAGTTGGGAGGGCAGCATCGGCGGAGGTCTGCTAGTCATTGTCGTAGCCGCACTGACAGGATGGTACGAGACAAACTATTCTACCACCGACCCCATCCTTCATTTGTCAATTCCCCAGTGGATAGGTCTCGGACTGGTTGTCATGTTCTTCGGTACATGGGGCGACCTTGTCGAGTCGCTCTTCAAACGCACCCTCGGCATAAAGGACAGCGGCAACATTCTGCCCGGACACGGAGGTATGCTCGACCGTTTCGACTCGTCACTCATGGCCATGCCTGCGTCTGTGGTCTACCTCTATACGCTGACTCTCTTCTGAAAACAAAGCTTCGCATTTTTAGATACGCATCGTTTGATGATGCAAAAAGCCGCATTCCTAAGTTCGGAATGCGGCTTTTTGTGTTATGGACAATACCATTTTTATCTATAATTGGCAATTTTCCACTCTCCAAGCGTATGCGTCTCGCTGTCAAAACTGATGCCCACTTTGACAATTGGTAGTCCGTACAGACGGAAACGCTCCGGATATTGTTTCAAATCTATCTGGTTCATTGCCACGCCTGCGCCCTTGTCCAGCTTCAGCTCTATAATATATAAAGTGTGTGGTGCCCGAAGCACGACATCAACCCTGCCCCGAGGCGTTCGTACCTCAACGTCGGTGTACATACCGAGTATGCTGAAAATCACATAGAGCATCTGCTGGTAGTGGCCTTCGTAGTCGGTATGGTCACAATACGGAACAGTAGAGAGGAACGTCTTTAAAAGTCGCAACGCCTCATCCATGTCGTCATGCAGAACTGCGCGATATAGACGTGCCACTGTCGTAAGACCGTCCATGGTGTACCGGTCAAGATAGTTTGGCAACAGACTCTTCATCAGTCCTACGCGAACCTCCCTGTTCGGAATGTCCAAAGTGTACAGTTCTACCGTTGGGTCATAGTCCTTGATAGTAATGTACCCGCTTTGATAAAGCAGGGGCGTTATGTCGGTCAGACGCTCCGTTGGAGTATCAAACGAAGCGGCAACAGCTTCTCTCGGCCCTATCTGTTGAGGAAGAACGTTATACTTCCGCAACATTTCTATCAGATAGGTCGGCGTACCACTACCGAACCAGTACGAATCTAATTTTCCCTTCGACAATGCCGTTAGCAGACTGAAAGGATTGTAAATGTCCGGAGACGGCCATGTGAAATGATAACCGTCATAGTTTTCTTTCAGCTTCTTCAAGACCTCTTCTCTCGTGAGCTTCATCTTTTCAGCCAGCAGATTCAGGTCGTTGTCCATCTGTGTCTGCATTTCCTCCTCGGTTATGCCGCATACGGCAGCATAGCTCTCGTCCATACTAATGTTATCGATATTGTTCAGTTCGCTGAAGATGCTAAGCTGTGAGAACTTCGTGATACCGGTGAGGAAGACGAAACGCAGATAAGGGTCGCAGCCTTTCAACGGACTGTAGAAATTGCGCATCACATCGCGCAGTACGGGCAGATTCTGTTCCTCGTGTACGACATCGAGCAACGGCGCGTCATATTCGTCAATGAGAACAACGACTTTCTTCCAGGTCTTTTTATAAGCGGCAATAATCAGGTTTGTCAGACGGTTATTTGCTCCGTCGACAGGATTCGTTATACCATACTCGGTTTCCTTATCTGCCAGCTGATTACACAAGTAGGTTTCCAGCCTGTCCTTGTCCATGTGCTTGCCCAGGCTCATGTCAAAGTGCAACACAGGATATTCCGTCCAGTCCTTCTCCAGTTTCTCAATGGCCAAGCCCTTAAACAAATCCCTGCGCCCGGAGAAATAGCTGTGAAGCGTCGAAACGAACAGAGACTTCCCGAACCTGCGGGGACGGCTCAAAAATACATACGTAGCATCAGAGGATGCAAGCCGGTATATGTATTCGGTCTTGTCAATGTACAAGAAATTGCCTTCGCGGATTTTCTCGAAGGTCTGAATCCCTAAAGGGTAAAGTTTTCTGCATCGCTCCATAATGCCGTCAATATTGGTTTATACTGCGAAGATAAGCAAATATTCTCATACCTGCAAACAAAACACTTTCATCCTCAAATATACACAAACATAAAGGAAAGCGGTGTCACCCTACTTTCAATTTGTAACCGTTCAAAAAAGCTGTTTTTGAGTAAAAATTCTTGATAAAAAGAAATCGTGAAATAGAGGTTAACTAATGTAAATATCGTCGTTCCGTTGCCACCGTGAGCCTTTCGTTTTCTGAAAAGCATCGTTCTGTGATGCAATATGCCGCATATTAGAGTCTGAAATGCGGCATTTCGCGACTCTGTTCGACCTGTTTTGTCGGTAAAAAAAACGTAATTTTCCTCGTTTTTCGACCCATTTTCAGCCGTTTCGGACCATCATTTTTTATAATAGGTCCATAACTGTCTGATTATCAAGCCCTCCTATTTTATACCTCAAATCGTCATATTTCGCGTATTTTCATCGCCCGATGGGAGTTGCTGGGAAAAACGACAGAAATGACGACTTGGCACGAACCTTTATACCGTTTCCGTACCTTCAGAATCTGGAAAATATGAAAAAGAGCTTACAATCCGTAAGTGGCTGTTCTGGGTATCATTCTTTCGTAAACATCCGCAGTAGGAGGGTGAATCAACATTGTTAATCGATAAAGAGAAAGGGCATACACCGTAATTTACATGATCAATCATTTTGAGACACTCTCCTTTTGAAATGAATCCATCCGCATAATTTCGTTTGTGGAGTGGTTATCTGGCATAAAATACAAACTACACATTGCATTTTTCAGACGTAAAATACGCACGGCTCTTTCATTTAAAATCACCTTGTTATTTCCCAAAAACTCATATTTCATA
>CALBJK010000093.1 GCA_937892695.1 uncultured Prevotella sp. | reverse complement strand
AAGCGAAAAATGCCGGAACAATGGAGGTTTGTCAAGCTGTCGGTATTTTACGATGCCATGACGTATTATTATAGAGCTTATCTGTAGGTCGAGCGGTTTTGACTGGGTTTTGTCTTTGGAAGCCAATGAATCTATAACAAACTGGAAATTGGGCTTGGACTGCGCATTTGCTCTATACAAATTGGCTTTCAGTCCGAATAGTTGTAGTGATGAAAAAGATATCTGCCCTTTGATTAGAGCAATAGGGTCAATCTTTAATGATATGCGACTCGCTTTGAGCATCTGTGTCTTGTTCTTGTCAAGCATGCCTAGCTCATCTATAATAAGTCTGTTGGCAAATCCTAGATCTATACGCCCCAAAGTTACCCTTGTGCCGAATTTCTTTGAAAGTTCTTCTCCTACAGCTTCACCTATGAGACTCTGCACATACGGTATGTGCAGAATAATCACGATGGCCAGATACAGGCCGATGACCAACCATGCTATAAAATTAGTAATGCGTTTCAGCACTTTAAGATATCCTTAATAAGTCGACTTTAAAATTTAGTCTTGAAACAATATAGCCTTATCCTTCAACGAAAGAATGCATATCGCATGTTATAAAAAACATCATACTACTGTTTCACGATGCAAAGGTACGATTTTTTCGGCACTTAATTTCATCCGACAATAAAAACAGAAAAAATTGTTTTGTATTTCACATGTTTACTGTAACTTTGCAAGTATGAAACTACATGTTTTCAATCCTGAGCATGACATGGCTCTTGCTTACAATAACAGAAATTTCACCGCCCCTCATGCAGGACGAACATTGCGTAAGGATTTGGGGTTTCTTCCGGCTTTATGGGCAGACAACGGTGACTTTGTTCTTGTGGATGACATAGAGTCCGCCTTGGAATCAGTGCGGCATATAAAAAAATATACCAATGATGTCGTTTTCGTGACCCCCGGTGACTTGCACAATATAAGTCTGGAGAGTGTAGGTCTGCAGGTTATTGATGCATGGGGATGGGATTCTGCAATAAAGGATCAGTTGCTTGCTGCTAATCCAGACCTGTCTACTATGCTGCCGACAGAAAGCCAACTTGATACAATCCGCACTTTAAGCAATCGCAAGTTTGCTGCAGAAAACATTTTACCAGCTCTCGTTGACTCTGATTCTTATTTTATAGGAGAGGCATACTACTGCAAAAGTATGGAGGATGTCATGAAGATACTTATTAAGTATGGAGCAATTGTGCTGAAAGCACCTTGGAGTTGTAGCGGGCGAGGTGTAAGGTATGTCTGCAATAGATTAGACGACCATACTTTCGGATGGTGCCGCAATATTATTCTCCGTCAAGGAGCTATCATGGCAGAACCGTACTATAATAAGGTGAAAGATTTCGGTATGGAGTTTTCCATCGACAGCAAATCATGCGTCAGTTATAAAGGACTTTCGTTGTTCAGAACAGACAACGGTGCTTATTCGGGCAGTATTCTGGCAACAGAAAAGGACAAACGCGAAATGTTGACAAAATATGTGTCTGATGGAATCCTTGATAATCTGGCTTCAGCAGTGACAAAGCTCACGTCCACATACCTTTCCGGACGATACGTCGGTGCGTTCGGATTAGACATGATGATTATCAGAACTAAAGACGGACAATTGAAAATACATCCATGTGTAGAGATTAATATGCGTCGCACAATGGGGCATGTAGCATTGGCTATATCACCTTCAGAAATTGAACCGCAGGGTGTAATGCGTATCACTTATTCCGGGAAATACAAATTGAGGATTTCTCGCACAGATAATAATATCATTAACAACAACCTTATTTGATTCTACTTTAAATCCAAACATTAACGTTTGTCATCAATGCACGATAACCGCTTTTTATTAATGAGCACAAATAAGATAACAATAATGTTTAAATGCAAAACTTCCTGTATACTTTAAGAAAAATCATATTATATTTTAGTATTATGAGCTAAACGCCTTTATTCTTGTTAATAATAATAAATTAGAGCAATTTATTTAACTTAAGCATAAGAGTTATATCATTTTTCTGCTACCTTTGTTCCCGTATGAAACAGAGAACAATTTGGATCATAGCAACAATCATGGGGTTGTCATTTATGGCATTGTTGTACCTACAGCTCAACTACATACAGGAGATGGTAGACATGAAAAAGGAGCAATTCGACGAATCAGTCAACCGCGCCTTGTATCAGGCATCACGCAATCTGGAACTTAATGAGACCTTACGTTATCTGGAAAAAGATGTCAATGAAACAGAACGTCGTGCTTTCCGTACCGATTCTATAGGTACACGTTCAAAAAATCCAAACGGTGCAATACAGCAATCCCATTCTTATTCCGTTGCAGGAAAGGATGGAACGATTTATTCGTCATTCGAGCTGAAAACGATAAATACAAAGCCTTCTCAGATGCCGAAGGCAATGATTTTACGCAATGACAAGAACTCCATTTCGGAAGCATCAAAGTCATTGCAGGAAATCGTTAAAAACCGTTACATCTACCAGAAAGCCCTACTCGACGAAGTAGTTTATTCGATACTATACTCAGCTTCAGAAAAGCCATTGAAAGAACGTATCAATTTCAAATTGCTTGACCAAGATCTGAAAGCCGAATTGATGAACAACGGTATAAACATACCCTACCATTTCACTGTGTCAACACAAGATGGACGCGAGGTATACAGATGTCCCGACTACAGTGATGACGGTGAGGAATACACTTACTCGCAAGTACTGTTCCGCAATGACCCGCAATCAAAGATGGGCGTGGTTAAGATTCATTTTCCGGAAATGAATACATACATATTCTCTTCCGTTCGTTTTATGATTCCGTCAGTAATGTTTACGTTCGTACTGCTCATAACATTCATCTTTACAATCGTCATTATTTTCCGGCAGAAACGTTACACAGAAATAAAGAATGACTTCATCAACAATATGACCCATGAGTTGAAAACTCCGATTGCAAGCATATCTCTGGCAGCCCAAATGCTCAACGACGAAAGTGTCACCAAGAGTCCAGCTATGCTTAAACATCTTGGAGGTGTGATCTTTGATGAGTCTAAAAGGTTACGTTTCCTTGTTGAAAAAGTGCTACAAATGTCAATGTTTGACAGAAAGAAAGCAGTGTTCAAGAAAAAGGAACTCGATCTTAATGAAATGGTAGAAAGTATAGCCCATTCGTTTACATTGCGTGTCGAACACACAGGTGGAAAAATATACACTGATATTGAAGCCGTAGAATCAAAAATATACGTTGACGAGGTACATTTCCAGAATGCCATCAACAATCTCCTAGATAATGCTGTGAAGTATCGTAAGTCAGAACAGCCAGTTGACATCTACATAAAGACATGGAACGACGACACTCATCTTTATCTTTCAATTAGAGATACTGGTGTGGGATTGAAAAAAGAGAATCTGAAAAAGATTTTTGACAAATTCTACCGTGTCCATACTGGCAATGTACACGACGTAAAAGGATTCGGACTCGGTCTGGCATACGTAAAGAAAATAATATTGTTACACAATGGCGACATTTCCGTAGACAGCGAATATGGAAAAGGAACAAAATTCACAATAAAATTACCAATAATAAAAAGTTAACGACTATGGATGAGAAATTGAAAATCCTATTATGTGAGGATGACGAAAATCTCGGCATGCTCCTTCGCGAGTATCTCCAAGCCAAAGGCTATATGGCTGAGCTATGCCCTGACGGCGATGCCGGTTATAAGGCATTTATGAAAACTAAGTTTGACATTTGCGTACTTGACGTGATGATGCCTAAAAAAGACGGTTTCACACTAGCTCAAGAAATACGTCAGGCAAATTCTGAAATACCGATTATCTTCCTCACTGCCAAAACGCTTAAAGAAGATATTCTCGAAGGTTTCAAAATTGGAGCCGACGACTATATCACAAAGCCGTTCTCCATGGAGGAGCTTGTATTCAGAATAGAAGCTATTCTACGTCGTGTACGTGGAAAGAAAAACAAGGAAAGCTCTATATACCACATCGGGCGTTTCACCTTCGACACACAGAAGCAACTTCTTACTATAGATGACAAGCAGACCAAACTCACGACAAAGGAGAATGAGTTATTGGCTCTTCTTTGCAGCCATGCCAATGAAATACTCCAAAGAGATTTCGCCCTCAAGACCATTTGGATAGATGACAACTATTTTAATGCAAGGTCGATGGATGTTTATATAACGAAGCTACGTAAACATCTGAAGGATGACGATCAGATTGAAATCATCAACATCCACGGCAAAGGCTATAAGCTTATCACTCCTGAAGAATAATGGAGCAGGAATTGTTCTATGGCAATTCCAAATCTGCAATAATGTAAAAACTCCCTCTTTCCTTCATTGGTAAGAGGGAGTTTTTACATTATTGCAGATTTCTAAAAAGAAGTAGTGCCAAAATAAGACACCATACTCATCTTATAATCAAAATTCTGTAAAACGGGGATTACATTATTCCGTCTTCACGAAGTTTCAGCTGCCACTTCCATGCCGAACGCAAGACGTCGTCAAGAGGAGTAACGGCTTTCCATCCGAGTATCTTGTTGGCTTTGTCAACATTACCCCAAACTTTTTCAATATCGCCTTCACGACGTGGAGCGTATGTCCAGTTCACTTTAACACCAGTTGCACGTTCAAAACCTTCTACTATCTCAAGAGTGGAAACACCCTTACCCGTACCGATATTGAAGATTTCGACAGAATCGGTTTCTTTATCTAGCACACGTGCCATGGCTGCAACGTGTGCTTTGGCAAGATCTACGACATAAATATAGTCGCGTATACAAGTTCCGTCAGGAGTGTTGTAGTCATTACCGAAAATTTTCAATTGCTTACGTATTCCGATTGCCGTCTGTGTGACATAAGGTATGAGGTTCATGGGCACGCCGTTAGGTAGTTCTCCGATATAGGCTGTTGGATGCGCTCCTATCGGATTGAAATAGCGCAGTATAATAGACTTGATTTTTGCGCCGCTATGGATGTAGTCCTGTATTATCTCCTCGTTAATCTGTTTTGTATTGCCATAAGGTGAAAGAGCCTTTTGTATAGGAGCTTCCTCTGTTACAGGAAGATTTTCTGGAGAAGGCTGGCCGTAAACAGTGCAGCTCGACGAGAAAATTATACCTTTCACGTCGTACTTTGGCATAAGTTCGAGAAGGTTAATTAGAGATACTATGTTGTTGCGATAATACAACAACGGTTTCTCCACACTCTCGCCGACGGCCTTAGATGCTGCAAAGTGAATGATACCTGATATTCCAGGATGCTTTCTAAACACTTCTTCGGTAGCATCCTTGTCTCTCAAGTCTACCTTTTCGAATTCTGGACGTATACCAGTA
The DNA here is from genome assembly GCA_937892695.1 of uncultured Prevotella sp. GTDB lineage: Bacteria > Bacteroidota > Bacteroidia > Bacteroidales > Bacteroidaceae > Prevotella. The sequence goes on along the minus strand of CALBJK010000093.1, from coordinate 890 downwards.
ATCTTCTCGATACCATCGAGGACTTCAATCTTCGAGTTTGACAGATTGTCTACAATAACGACATTGTAGCCTGCTTGCTGTAACTCTACAGTTGTGTGTGAGCCGATGAATCCGGTTCCACCTGTTACTAAAATTGTCTGTTTCATTTTTTATATTTAGTTGGTTAATCGATATTTCTTTAATTTCCATTACACAACAAAGCCTTCAATCCTACATCTACTCCACTGAAGCCCATAAAAGCAAGCGATAATATTCCTGCTGCGATAAGAACAATACTGATGCCCCTCATTCCTTTTGGTATAGCCACTAATTCCAAATGCTCTCTCATTCCGGCAAAAACAACAAGAGCAAGAGCGAACCCTATAGCTGTAGACAAGGCATAAACGATGCTTTCAAGCAAAGAGTAATCCTTCTGTATCACAAGAATCGCAACACCTAAGACACAGCAGTTGGTTGTTATCAACGGCAGGAAAATGCCTAATGCCTGATATAAAGAAGGCGACACTTTCTTTAATACAATCTCCACCATCTGGACCAACGAAGCAATAACCAGAATGAAAGCGATAGTTTGGAGATACTGCAAACCGAGAGGGTTGAGCACATATTTTTGTAATACGAAGGTAACTATTGTGGCAAGTGTCAGCACAAAGGCCACAGCAACACCCATTCCTACCGAAGTATCTATTTTCTTAGAAACGCCGAGGAAAGGACATATTCCCAAAAATTGAGAAAGAACAATATTATTTACAAATACTGCAGAAATGAACATCAGAACGTATTCCATGACATCATCGTTTTTTAATAATCATGTTAGAAACGGCTATAAGATAACCAAGCGTAATGAATGCACCTGGAGGTAATATGAAGAATAACATGTTTGTCGTCTCCGA
>CALBJK010000092.1 GCA_937892695.1 uncultured Prevotella sp. | reverse complement strand
AAGGGCACGAAAGGGCAGACACTGGTGAAGATAAAGCCGGAGAAGGACAGCCCGGAAAGCCTGTCGCGCAAGTTCTTCACGGGCAGCGCGGAGATACTGTACGTATGTCAGGAGATAAAGAAGCGCGATGCTTTTCCGCGTCGTGTGACGATGCGCGGCAACGGCAACCGTTACTATTTCGAATGAACAAGAAACAGGTCGGCCGCCCCGACGGCGTGTTGTTCGGCGGCACGGCGAACAACGGCTCGTCTGCGGGCTTCGCCTTCGCCAATTCGAACAACGCCCCCTCGAATTCGAATCCGAATATCGGGTCTCACATTTGCTTAAAACGGTGGCGGCGGCCTTGCCACTTGGCAGAAAAATTCAGAACCCCGAAAGGTGCCGGTAGGGAAGCCTGTCGTATGGGCTACCGAAGGCTCCGACTAAGAAAGCAAAGGACATGAAACGTATAGGGAACCTATATGACAAGATAATATCGATGGACAACCTGCTTCTGGCCGACGAGAAGGCTCGTCGCGGCAAGAGGGACAGCTACGGCGTGCGTCTGTTCGACCGTGACAGGGAGGGCAACCTGCTGCGTCTTCACGAGATGCTGCTGACGGGAGAGTTCCATACATCGTCCTACGAGACGTTCACGATACACGAGCCGAAGGAGCGGGTGATATACCGTCTGCCCTACTACCCGGACAGGATAGTTCACCACGCAATAATGAACGTGCTGGAGCCGATATGGACTCGGACGTTCACGTATAACACCTATTCGTGCATAAAAGGCAGGGGTATAGACGGCTGCGCCCGTAGGGTGGAACGGATAATAGCGATGTTTGAGGGCAGGGAGCTGTACTGTCTGAAGACAGACATACGGAAATATTACCCTTCGATACGGCACGACGTGCTGAAGGGTCTGTTGAGACGGAAGATAAAGGACGCGCGTGTGCTGGGGCTGATAGACGGGATAATAGACAGCGCGGCGATGGACGAGACGGGGAATCCGGCGGACGGAAGCGGAGACGCGAGCCGTTTTGACGGACGCACGGGCCGTGCGTCCCTACAGGGTGGATGGCACGGTCGCTTAGGGAGACGCACCGGAGTGTCGTCTCTACAGGGTGGATGCCCGATGTTGGGGAGACGCACAGGAGAAGATGGTGGCATAAGCCACTTTACGAACGTGAGCCGTGGCTTGCCGATAGGGAACTATCTGAGTCAGCACTTGTCGAACCTGTATCTGTGCTACGTGATGCACTGGGCGAACGAGGAGCTGGCTACGGAGGCGGAAAGGACGTTGGGGCTGTCGGCAAAGCCGAGGATTGCGGCAACGGAATATGCCGACGACATAGTGTTTTTCGCGGAAAGCAAGGCAGCGCTTCACGAAGTGCTGCGGCTGTTTGGCGAGAAGATTGAGGGCGGTCTGGGTCTGCGTATAAAGGCCAACTGGCAGATATTCCCTATTGCGGCTAACCGTTATGACAGGAGCGGCAGGGGCCTGGACTACGTGGGCTATGTGTTCTACCGCCGTCAGAAGCTGTTGAGGAAGAGTACGAAGAAGAACATGTGCCGGATGGCGGCCCGTCTGAACGGACTGCGGCCTATTCCGGACATGAAGAGATATAAAGGGGCTGTCGCTCCCTGGCTCGGATGGGCGAAACATTGCGACGGAAGGAATTTGTTGAAAAAGGTAATCAAAAAAGAGTATTATGAAAGCGTATTATGACAGCAAGCCCTCCCAGAAGGAGGCAGTAGGAAACGGCAGTTTCCTGTACCGCTGGAACATCAGCGAGGAGACAGTGACGACAGGCACGGGCGAAGAGGAAGAGACCGTGACGCGCTGGGTGTGCGACGAGACGACGGTGTGGCCTCCGCTGACCTCGGGCAAGGTGATAGAGGCCGTCATCGGGGAGAGCTACACCCAGGCCGAGGAGGTGGCACTGGTGAACAAGTACAACTCTTATCAGCAGGGTCTGCCCGTGAGCGGCGACGTTGTGACGGAGTATACCGACTATCTGGCGTTCGTTGCGGACACGAAACGTATGGTGAAGGGGTGGTTCGGTGAGAGCACGGCTGTTTCGCCGGACGGCTCTTCGATGCCGAAGGTGTCGGACTTGGCTAAGCTGCTGAGCCTGACGGTGAACAGCATGAGCGTGTCGGACGCTGACGCATTGCAGCTGAAGTCGGTGTACCCGCAGTGGAAGAGCCTTATGGGCAAGGCCGTGAAGAAAGGCCAGAAGATGCAGTACGGAGGCAAGCTGTGGAAGGTGGTACAGGACCACACAGTAGCCGCAGAACACGCTCCGGGGAAGGGCACGGAGAGCCTGTACACGGAGATAGTGGAAAGCGCGAAGGGCACGAAGGACGACCCTATACCCTACGACAACAACATGGAGCTGTCCGAAGGCAAGTACTACTCGCAGGACGGCGTGGTGTACAAATGTACGCGCGACACGGGGCAGCCGGTGTACAACCCCCTGTCGGCGCTCGTGGGACTGTATGTCGAAGCGGTCTGAAGGGAGCCGGATGTTTAACCAATAAGGAAAAAGAAAGGAAAGGAAAATGGCAACGACAAATGTAACAGGCAGTCTGGTGTTGAAGAGACTGAAAAAAGGCAAGGTGGTCTACCTCTCGCTGAATGCGACTGGCCGTCCTCTGATGCAGGAATACAATCCGGACAACGGCAACGTTAGCCCCGACTTCGGGGTTGCGGCCAACCAGCCGGTGATAACACCGGATGTAAGCGTAGGGGACGGCAGCAAGGCAAGCATAACCAGCGGCCAGTGGACTTACAACAACGTGCCTATAACGTTCGGCAGTACGGCGACCGGGGGCTGGCTGACGAGCACCGGCGCAGGCATGGAGGGCAAGTTCATGCTGAACTCCTCGACATGGGAACTCAAGATAGTGAAGAACATCGCGGGTCCGAACAACATGGACACCGACACGTTCGGCTTCACGGCGAGCGGCGAGGCCGACGGCGTGAACTACGAGGTGAAGGGCAGCACGGAGTTCCTGATAGTGCGTCCGGGCGAGAGTTCCTACGTCATCACCATATACGTGGAGTCGGGCGACGCGGTGATAACCGACGATGACGACACGGTGAAGCTCCGTGCATACGTGAGCGTGGGCGGTATCGAGAAAAACGGCATGACCGTGAAGTGGTACCGCGAGGACGGCAAGACCGATGTCAAAAACCAGAACGGGTATTCGGCGACGATAGGCCGGGATGACGTAGTGGGTGCGGGCATGATATACGCCCGTCTGTACAGCGACCCGAACGCCACTACGGTATTGGCTACCGCCGGTTATGAGGTGCGTGACGTGAAGGACGAATACGACATCGTTGTTTCTGTGGCCGAGGACAGCAAGGCCTCGGAATGGGACGGCAAGACCCCCATAACGGTGAAGGGCGTACTGTACCGTATGAGCGGTGGTGAGGCGGTAGCGGTGGAAACCAATGCGAGCCAGTGGAAGCACGAGTTCCGTTCTTCTGCAAAGAATACCGACTGCGGTGAAGCAACAGGGAACCCCGTCGAGATAGGCGCCCAACAGTGGAAGGATGCGGAGGAATACGAGAACCTGATAGACTTCGCCTCATGCACGATAACCAAATAGGCGGGGCGGTGCCGTGCTACCGTCCGTGCGTACATGGCGTGCGTCTCGGGCGGTAGCGCGTGCCGCGTTCCCCTGCATTGCGGATGTTTAATTAAAAAAGAAAAAGGAAAAGAAATGAAAAGCCAGAAAATATATGCGAGAAGGACTTATGCGCCGCTGACTGTGGCGTGTACGTTGTCGTGCTCGACTCCGCTGTCGCCTTACACACAGCTGTACAGGGACGGCGAATGGGAGCCGGACAGGACTCTGACCCCCTGCGGCATACGCCCGGAGGTGTCGGCCTCGGCCTCGGACGGCACATGGCAGAACAAGGACAACCGCCAGCTGATGGCCGGGATGAAATGGTACGTGGACGGAACGGACATAACGACACTGGCGGACTGGCGCGGCAAGTACGAGATAGTCCAGACAGGCACGGAGCGCGGCACGCTGCTTGTGAAGCGCAACCTTCCGGAGGGCGAGAGCCACGCCCTTTCTTTCAGCTGTGTGCTCCCGGACACCCGTACCGGGCAGAACGTGGCTTTGCGTTCGGAGGATGTGGTGCTCCGCACCCAGGGCGTGTCCGAAGACAAGTGGACGCTGGAGTGCGGTTCGGGCACGGTGCTTCCCTACGACGTGACGAAAGACCTGCTGCTGCGGTATGACTACATGAAGAGCCACAACATTGACACCCAGCTTACGGAGGCGACGGCCAAGGACGGCAACGGATATCTGCGCCGGGTGCCGATTACGCTGCGCCGAGGCACCAAGACCGTGACCGACGGCGTTACATATCGTCTGAAGCGCATAGACGTGACCCCGGCCGTGGACGTTCCGTCCGGGCGCGGCGAGCTGGTGTCCCTTAACGCTTCCGGTGCGGTGTTCGACCTCCGTGTGATGCCTCAAGGGGCGACATACTCGTGTGAAGCCATAGTAGGGGGGAAGACAGTAGCTTCGGGCACGCTGTTCACCCTTGTACGCTACCATCCGGCAGTGACGGTGCTTCCGTCTAACGACGGCGACCTGCTGGACGGCCAGACAGAACGCTGGGACAGGGCGGTGGTGAGACTGCGGAACAGCGACCTGACTTGTCCGGAACTTGTCCTCGGTCTTGGGTGGTACTGTGACACGGCCTACGAGACGGAGCACTTTCTGGGCTACGGTCAGGAGGTGAAGTTCGAGATGGAAGATTTACGCGTGGGAACCGGTACGGCGGACTCGTGGATGGAGGTATATCTGGACTACGACTATAAGGAAGAGATGAAGGCTCTGGAGAGCGGCGGCGTGGTTATGACCGACGGCGACGGGAGCGTTCTGGTGTTTAACTGATGTTTGACTAACAAATACTTTAGGTTATGAGATACGCGATAGTAGACGAGAAAAAGGCTGCGGCGAAGGGCTTCAAGAGCGCGCTCCACCGCACCCGTAAGGGCAGGATGGTGCTTAACGAAAGAGAGATAGAGCTGAGCGTGAACCTGTCGGGGAGCGCGGCGGAGCGCGTGGCCGACCTCGGCGGCAGGATGTACGAGAACGCGGCCAGTACGATGCTGGCGCTGGCCGAGATAGGGTAAATGCGGCGTGGGACGGCGCGGCGGATGATTCGGGAGACGCGCCGGGGTGTCGTCTCTACGCTGGATGTATGTTAAAAAAACGGTGAAAAGACTATGGGTATAATAACGGGCAGCATCGTGCTGAAACGCGCCGGGAACAACGGGCAGGACGGCAAGGACGGCCAGGACGGATATACGGTGACTCTGGACAACAGCCCGCTGACTCTGGTGACGGATGACGAGGGCGTTCCTGAGTCTGTTCTTTCGGGCGGCGTGCAGGTGTACGGCCAGACGGGTATCGTAGTAAGGAAGGGCACGGCTACGGTGGACGGCGGCCTTGTCGCTGTGACCGGGGCGGTTGGGAAGAACTGCGCTGCGAAGTATAACGAGACAACCAAGAAGGTGCAGCTCCGCACAATCGCGTCGTACACAGTGAAGGACTATAACAACGACGGGCGTATGGACACCATGTACTATACGGACGGCTGGGTGGACATAGACGTGAAGGTGTCGGGCGTGTCGGGCGTGTTCACGGTGCGGTGGACATGGCATCTGGACTATACCCGGTACTTCGGCCAGCTGACGGCGAACGACCATGAGTTCAAATCGCAGATAGGGACTATCAATAACGCACAGGGGAAGCTGGAGGAGCAGATGTCGGCCATCGAGCAGACGGCCTCGAAGATAAGCCTTACGGTGTCGTCGCTGCGCACCCCGAGACGCAATCTGGTGAAGGGTTCTTATCTTGGCGCGGTATTCAAGACCTACGGTGTGTGCCGCAGGACGGTGTTCCTGGACAAAGGAAAGACGTACACGCTGAGCGTGTGCGGACGGCTGTCGGACGGCCTTCTTGCCGAGGGCGGCAACATGCAGGCGCATCTGGAGTACCAGACGGCTGCGGGCGCGTATGACGGCACGGCGGCAGTGACCCCGCTGCTGGAGAAGAACACCGAAGAGCAGACGGTGAGCGTGACGTTCACGCCAAAAGAGAAGTCGGGCAGGGCTACGCTGGCGGTGTACCCGAAGAAGGTGGCTTCGGACGGCACTGTGTCGGCCTATACGGGCGCGAACGTGGCGGTGTGTGAATGGGTGCAGCTGGAAGAAGGCGGGACGGCGACTCCTTGGACTCTGGCCGAGGGCGAGGGCGAG
>CALBJK010000091.1 GCA_937892695.1 uncultured Prevotella sp. | reverse complement strand
AGTTCGACGCTTCAGCCGTCAAGGCGGCAGGTGGCTTGCAGAACTTCCTCACGTCGCTTCAGCAGAGCGTCAGGCAGTACTCGGCATCGTCGGGAGTATTGGAACAGGAGGTCTATGGGCGGCTGTTCGGCTCGGCTGAGGCTTTGCGCGCGCTGATACCGCTCAACGGCAAGGCACTGTCGGGTGACATTGAGCTGAAAGCACGGGACATCAAGGTGACAGTCGGCGGTGCCGAAGTGACCCTACAGGCCAACAACGACCGCATGGGCGAAAGCTTCACCGCTCTGAACAACAAGGTGAACGGTCTGGGCACAAAGGGTGCTGCCAACGGCCTTGCAAGTCTGGACGGTAGCGGAAAGGTACCTTCGAGTCAGCTGCCGTCGTATGTTGACGATGTTGTAGAGTTTAATAGCATTCCCATTTCTAACCCCGGCGATGCTTTTGAGGACGGCGATGCTCCGGAAGGCTCGACGATAGTGTTCGTAAAAGATACCGGCTGTTTCATCGCCCAAAATGACAGTTCAATTTATTCGTCTTGGAGCGGCTGCGAATCATTTGGCACGAAGACCGAAAACGGCGTGAAGCCCGATGGCGGCAAGATATACGTGACCACGCAGAACAACAAGACATGGCGATGGTCGGGCAGCGCGATGGTTGAAATCAGTTCATCATTGGCTTTGGGCGAGACATCAGCCACGGCCTACGCCGGAGACAAGGGTAAGGCCAACAGGGACGCGCTTAATGCGTTGCCGGGGACTGTGGCAACCGGGTTCACTGTATCTCCAGATAAAACAGCTGTGTCTTTTAATCTACAGCTAAGAAAGAAAGGCAGCAACAACCAGTACGGTTCTTCAGACGTCAGTGATACAAAGACCATTCCTGCTGCGACAGCAAGCGCTGCAGGTGTGATGGCGGCTGGTGACAAGTCGAAGCTGGACGGCATCGCTACGGGTGCGACCGCAGACAGTGCGCTGACGACCTCAGAGATAGACGCGTTGCTGGTGTGATGACTGTGTGAATGTCCGCATTCTTCCGTTAACAAGCGGTGTCGGAGACTTGTATTTGTCGTTTCCGGAATGAAATCCTTCCGTAGCGGACGCATGAGCCGTGCGTCCCTACAGTATGGGTGTATCGGGAGAATGCGGAAATTCGTTTTTTGTTAAAGAAATTGTTTTGTTAAGTATGGGTAAATATCTTGACCGTAACGGATTGTCGCGTATGTGGGCGAAGATAAAGGCGACGTTTATAAAATGTGACAAGACGACCGGACTGTTAGACCTTACGGATTTCAAGAAAGCTCCTTGCTATCCGGAAGAAGAGGATTATTTCGTGAGCCAGATATACTTCAACAATGCTGGAGAAAGCAGTTTAGCGCATAAAATGGCAATAGAAACTGGCACATCGTCGCAATATTCCGGCTACAAAGGCTTTTATTTTGTTTCTCCGCTCATTGCACGCTACGCTACAGGTTCTGAGAATCCAAACAAGCTTGACGCAATAAAGATAGGCATAACTGCCGCTACTCAGAGCGCGGCTGGAAGCATGTCGGCGGCAGACAAGAAGAAGCTGGACTCGTATCCGACGGCGTTTGCGACGGTAAACAAGAAGTCGCTGAGCGGCGTGTCGTTGGACACGGTCACGACAGACGGCCTTTACTATATCGTAGGCGGCAATGTGACGGGACAGCCATCAGGCATGGCCGGTTCGGACTACATTCTGAAGGTCGTGAACGCTAACCTGTATACAGAGCCTACCCGTCAGCGCGTGATGCAGGAGCTGTGCTGTCCGGTGTCGGCAAAGCGTTACGTGAGGTACTTCAAAGGTCAGGGGAACGGCGGCTGGACGGCGTGGACGGAATACTGAATGGTAATTGGTAATTAGAAATTGGTAGTCATGTTGAAAAAGTTGAAAGGAATGCTGAAGGACGCTGCTGTGTTCTTCAGCGGAGTGCGGAATAAGGCCGTGGGCGCGGTGTCGCGTCTGTGGCGTTGGCTGAAGGAGAGCAACCGCGTGAGGCACCTGTGCGGCGGTTTCTTTGTCGGCCTTCTGGCTGACGGCTGGTACTGCGGCCTGTACGCCGGGGCTGGCGTGGGCGCGGCACTGGAGTACAAGGACAGGGCCTACGGCGGCAAGTGGGACTGGAGGGACTTGGG
>CALBJK010000090.1 GCA_937892695.1 uncultured Prevotella sp. | reverse complement strand
GGGCAGACGGCGCACCGACCTCGTGCGCTGGGATGCCTATGTCACGGAAGACTGGTGGGACCACAAGGCCACGAACAACAAGAATCTTAACCGTTTCCCTATACATTACAGTCTGATAGGTGCTAACAATCTGCTGAAGCAGAATCCAGGATATTGATTCTATCACACCCTTTCCGCTACGTCCTTGCCAAGCCGGTAATCGCAAGAGAGCGTGGCGGAACCGGGGGTGAAAACATTATCTTATAATAAAGGTAACAGTTACCAGACGGTCACTAATATTTAAAGAATCAAAAAAAAACATCATTTATAATATTTCATACTCGTTTATTTGGAAATTGAGAACAAGTTGATTACCTTTGTACTGTCTAACCATGCAAATGACAACATGGCACTTAGGTTAACATTATTAATTAAAAACGTAAAATCTATTTATTATGTCAACATCAACAATGTTGTTTTTAGGCTCAATCGGAATGCAGGAGATACTCCTCATAGCCCTCATAGTGTTGCTGCTATTCGGCGGCAAGAAAATACCCGAACTTATGCGCGGCATAGGTAAAGGCGTAAGGAGCTTCAAGGAAGGTATCAACGGAATAGAAAAAGACATCAACGCCGAACCCGTGCAGAACGCTCAGGCACAGACAGCTGACAACGCTGCACAGACGGGAACAGCCACCAATAACGAAAAGAAAGACTGAACAGGCAGAGTAAAGGGCTAATGGCAGAGAAAGTAGAAATGACATTCTGGGACCATCTGGAGGCTCTCCGGTGGATGCTTGTCAGAGTGTTCTGCGCCATGGGCGTGTTCATTGTAGGAGGCTTTGCCTTCATTCCGTGGATATTCGACCACGTGGTGATGGCACCCGCAAGGAGCGACTTCTTTCTCTACCGCGCACTGGCCAAAGCCGGTTCATGGGCAGCACTCGTACCGGGCGACATGGCAAAGCCGTTCAACGTGCATGTCATCAACATCAAGCTGTCGTCACAGTTCTTCATGCACATGACGCTGTCGTTCTGGCTGGCTCTGCTCGTGACATTCCCCTATCTGGTGTTCGAAGTGTGGCGTTTCGTGTGTCCGGCTCTCTATGACAACGAACGGAGAGGGGTGAGACTGACGTTTGTCTTCGGAACACTGATGTTCTTCTTAGGATGTTTTGTGGGCTATGCTTTGGTTTTCCCGATGACGCTTCACTTCCTTTACACCTATCAGCTCAGTCCGGAAATCAGTAACCAGCTCTCGCTCGACTCTTATATGAACAACTTCCTTATGCTTATCTTTATGATGGGCATAGTCTTCGAGCTGCCCCTGGTGTCGGCCTTCCTCTCTAAGATAGGCATTCTTAACAGGTCGTTCTTCTCCAAGTACCGCCGTCATGCCATAACAGCACTGCTCGTGGTGGCTGCCATAATAACCCCTTCGTCTGACCCGTTCACGCTCATGGCAGTGTTCCTGCCTATGTACATACTGTGGGAGGTTAGTGCGATTCTGGTGAAGCCCGCGCCCAAACCTTCGAGCGACGACGAAACGTAGAACCTTGCAGATACTAAGAAAACTCCATACAATCGACTCAAAGAAAACAATTCAACAATTCATAACCTGACAATAAAAACAGAAATCAATAATGACTGAAGAACATATAAAAATCGGCCTTATAGGCTTCGGCCGTATGGGAGGCATGTACCTAAAAGAGCTGCAACGCAGCGGCAAATGGGACGTGGCCTATATCTGCGACACAGATGCCGAGGCGCGGGCTCTGGCACGTAAGGCTTCGCCCGAGTCGAAAGTGGTGGCCGACGAACAGACCGTATTCGAAGACCCCAGCGTGAGGGCCGTAGCCCTGTGTACGCTGGCCGACATGCGCAAGGAACAGATCGAGAAGGCCGTAGGATACGGCAAACACATCATTTCGGAGAAACCCGTTGCTGACACCATCGAACGCGAATGGAGTGTGGTGCGCACGACCGAAAACTCGCACGTGCTGTCTACAGTTAACCTGTACCTGCGCAACTCGTGGTACCACAAGCAGATGAAGCAGTTCATCAGCGAGGGCGAGATAGGCGATCTGGCCATAATCCGCGTGTGCCACATGACTCCAGGACTGGCTCCCGGTGAAGGCCACGAATATGAAGGGCCGGCCTTCCACGACTGCGGAATGCACTATGTGGACATCGCACGCTGGTATGCAGAAGACGAATACAAAACGTGGCACTCTCAGGGAATGCGTATGTGGCACTACAAAGACCCGTGGTGGGTGCAGTGTCACGGCACGTTCCGTAACGGAGTGGTGTTCGACATAACCCAGGGTTTCGTCTACGGACAGCTGGCCAAGGACCTCACCCACAACTCCTACATCGACATAATCGGAACTAAAGGAATTGTAAGGATGCACCACGACTTCAAGACAGCTGTAGTAGAGCTGCATGGTGTCACCCGTACAGAGACAATCGAAAAGCCTTTCGGAGGAAAGAACATCGACGTGCTGTGCGATCTCTTCGCCGACAGCATAAGGGCAGGGAGACTCGACCCGTCGCTGCCCACACTGCGCGACTCGGCAATAGCGTCGGAGTATGCATGGCGGTTTCTCGAAGACAGCTATCAGCACGACCTCCCGGCAATAGGCTCGCTCGAAACGCTGGACGAGATACGCGAACGCCGCCGCAATCTCAAGAACGGTTACGGCCTGCTGCGTCCACGCAATACCAAGACTCTGCAAGGACAAGGCTGATAAAGACCAGAACAAGAAAATAACTAAAATAAAAAACCAATAACTTAAAAACTCCACACACATGTCAAACATTTCAAGGAGACAGTTTCTCAAAACCGGAGCTGCCGCACTAGCTGGCATAACAATCGCTCCAAGTACAATTCTCGGTAAGAAATTCGGCAAACGTTCGCCGTCGGACAAGCTGAATATTGCCGTAGTAGGTATCGGCGGAATGGGCCATGCCAACATCAACGCCGTTAAGGCGACAGAGAACATCGTCGCTCTGTGTGATGTAAACTGGGACTACGCTAAAGGCGTGTTCGACGAATTCCCAAAGGCAAAACGCTACTGGGACTATCGTAAGATGTTCGACGAGATGGGCAAGAGCATCGATGCCGTAATCATAGCCACCGCCGACCACACCCATGCCATCATCACTGCCGACGCAATGACTCTGGGCAAGCATGTCTACTGTCAGAAGCCTCTGACCCACTCGGTGTACGAATCGCGTCTGCTCACCCGTCTGGCCGCATCGACAGGAGTGGCCACGCAGATGGGTAACCAAGGGGCGTCAGGTGAAGGAACAAACCTCGTATGCGACTGGATATGGAATGGCGAAATAGGTGAAGTGACCAAGGTGGAGTGTGCCACCGACCGTCCTATCTGGCCTCAGGGACTGAACGAACCGGAAAAGGTAGACGAGATTCCTTCTACACTCAACTGGGACCTCTTTACCGGTCCGGCAAAATTGCTGCCCTACAGCCACATCTATCAGCCGTGGAACTGGCGAGGATGGTGGGCATACGGTACAGGTGCACTCGGCGACATGGCTTGCCACATTCTGCACCAGCCGTTCGAGGCTCTGCATCTTGGCTATCCCACAAAGGTTGAAGGCTCGTCAACGCTGCTTCTCAACGCTTGCGCTCCTCAGGCACAGCACGTGAAGATGGTGTTCCCGGCACGCGACAACATGGCTAAGGTCGGAATGCCCGAAGTAGAGGTTCACTGGTATGACGGCGGCTTGATGCCCGACCGTCCGAAAGGTTTCCCGCAAGGCAAGCAGCTCATGCAGTCGGGTGGCGGCCTGACAATATTCCACGGAACCAAAGACACGCTCATCTGCGGATGCTACGGCAATGAGCCATGGCTGCTCTCCGGCCGCAAACCGAACGCTCCTAAGGTGGCACGTCGCGTGACGACTTCGCACGAGATGGACTGGGTACGCGCCTGCAAGGAAGACAAGGAAGACCGCGTAGAGTGTAATTCTTGCTTCTCTAAGGCCGGACCTTTCAACGAGATGGTAGTTATGGGTGTGCTCGCTGTACGTCTGCAGGCTCTGAACAAGACTCTCGAATGGGACGGCAAGAACATGCGCTTCACAAACATCGGTCCTGACGAAACCATCAAGACTGTAATCAAGGACGGCTTCACCATCCACAACGGCCACCCGTCGTTCAACAAGACATGGACCGATCCGGTCAACGCACAGCAGTTCGCTCAGGAGCTTATCAAGCACACTTATCGCGACGGATGGAAACTTCCCGCAATGCCATGAGGCGGAACCGGAAGGTGAAACCATACGAATGTAAGGATTACTTCTAGAAAATGAAATCATAAATCACGGAAGCGAAGGGCATTAGTCTCGCGCTTGCCCTTCGGCTTCCATCAAACAATTAACAAAAACAAGAGAATATGAAAAAAGCAATTTATTCAATCGCGTGTCTGGCTCTGGCAGGTGTACTGTCTGCAACAGCCGGAACAAAGACAAAAATCGTGAAAGTATCGACAACTCCGCAAGGTGCCGAGACAAAAGAACTGAAGTGTCCGGTCGACAAGGACGGATACATCCAGATATTCGACGGCAAGACTTTCAACGGATGGCGCGGCTACGGCAAGAGCGATGTGCCCACACGCTGGACCATCGAGGACGGCTGCATCAAGTTTAACGGCTCCGGAACAGGCGAAGGCCAGACTAAAACCGGAGGCGACCTGATATTCGCCCACAAGTTCAAGAACTTCGTTCTGGAGTTCGACTACAAGGTAGCAAAAGGCAGCAACTCAGGCGTGCTGTACCTCGCTCAGGAAGTGAAGACTCCCGACGGCAAGGGCTTTGAACCTATCTATATCTCGGCTCCTGAGTATCAGGTGCTCGACAATGACAACCACCCCGACGCAATGCTCGGCGTAGACGGCAACCGCAAGTCGGCTTCGCTCTACGACATGATTCCTGCCAAACCACAGAATGCCAAACCTTACGGCCAGTGGAACAAGGGTAAAATCCTTGTCTATAAAGGCACAGTAGTTCACGGACAGAACGGCAAGAATGTTGTTGAGTATCATCTCTGGACTCCGAAGTGGACCCAAATGCTTCAGGACAGCAAGTTTTCTAAAGAAGCTTGGCCTGTAGCTTTCGAGCTGCTCAACAACTGTGGCGGGCCCAACCACGAGGGATTCATCGGTTTCCAAGACCACGGTGACGATGTATGGTTCAAGAACATCCGTGTGAAAGTGATGGAATGACGAAATCACGTTTTTGTTAATAATATCTGATTTGGCTGCCTCGGCGTACCGCAAGGAATGTTCCGAGGCAGTTTTTCACCATCGAATACTCGTTCCTTATTCTTTATAGCCTATAACCACGATAAGAAATTCAGGCAAAACTTATCTTTTATAAAACAATAACTCACATAAATAATATGAAACTTAAATTCATTGCTGCCGCCTTGTTGTTGGCCTTTGCAGCCCCCTCAGCAATCAACGCCGCTGCCGGAACCGCCCCATACGTAAAGATATGGACGCAGAAAAAGAAGAAAGACATCTGCATCCAACTTTATTCTCTGCGTAGCATTCTTGACGGCGTGAATCAAAACGGAACTCTTTCGCCCAAATACACCGACATTCTTCAGAAGTGCGCCAAGTGGGGATACACCAGCGTAGAAGCTGCCAACTACGACCAAGGGCGCGGTTCTTTCTACGGACGCACCCCGAAACAATTTAAGGCCGACGTAGAAAAGGCCGGACTGAAGGTGCTCTCTTCGCACGTAGGTCACGGTCTGAGCGACGAAGAACTGGCTTCGGGAGACCTTAGCAAGGCTCTCGACTGGTGGAAGAAATGTATCTCCGATCACAAGGCGGCCGGCATGAAATACATCGTATGCCCGTGGATGAACGTTCCGAAAACGTTGAAAGACCTCGACACCTACTGCCGTTACTACAACGAGATAGGCCGTATGGTTAAGGCTCAAGGCATGGCTTTCGGCTACCACAACCATAATCACGAATTCCAGAAGGTTGAAGGCAAAGTGATGTACGACTATATGCTCGAACATACCGACCCGTCATTGGTATTCTTCCAGATGGATCTCTACTGGGTGGTACGCGGCGCAAGCAGCCCCGTCGAGTACTTCAACCGCTATCCCGGACGTTTCAAGATGTTCCATGTTAAGGACCACAAGGAAATAGGACAAAGCGGAATGGTAGGCTATGACGCCATCTTCAATAACACCGACAAAGCCGGACTTGAGAACATTGTGGCCGAAATAGAGCAATATTCTATGCCTGTAGAAGAAAGCGTCGCCGTCAGTGCCGATTATCTTCTCTGTGCTCCTTTCGTCAAGACAAGTTATCAGAAGTAACTATAAATAAACGCCTGCCAAGCAGGAAAGGATATCATAAAACATGGAAAGCCCGTAAGCGAGTAGTTGTTTACAACCTCGCTTACGGGCTTTCTGCGTTTTGTGTCAATATATTAAATCACCATCCCGACTCGCTTCCGCCGCCGCCCGAATCGCCGCCGCCGAAGCTTCCGCCTATGTTTCCGCCACTGAAACCGCCTCCACCGCCACGTCCGCTGAACAATGAGCCTATGAACATGCCGGTAAGGAATGATCCAAGGCCGCTATCGCCGCCTTCGTTTTCGTCGTGGTCGCGTGTGGCTATGTAGCCGCAGTGGCTGCATATATAGGTGTCGCGACGTACAAGCATCCCGTCAGTACGCCGGAGTGTCTCGGTCGACATCTTGCGCAGTGCTCTGTGTCCGCATCGGGGACAGCGTGCCCTGCTACGGTTTATGACCATTGCCACAACGATGAACAGTACGGGCAACAATAAGAGGAAAAGATAATTGAAAAGGTCGCTCACGCCTCCTTCGCTATTTTTCTCCGGACGCATAGAGTCTTTCAGAACCGAGCATACGGCATCAGTCCCCGCTACCATGCCGCTGTCATAGTCGCCGTGCCGGAAAGCCGGAATCATGTATCTGTCCTGAATGCGCTTGCACACAGCATCGGGCAGAAAGCCCTCTATGCCGTATCCGGTATGGAAACGCACTCTTCGTTCGTTTGTCACAAGAAGAATGAGCAGTCCGTTGTTGTTTTTCTTCTTGCCTATACCCCAATGGCGGAACAGCTTCTGGGCGAAGTCGAATGTGTCGCCCCCGTCTACTGACGGAAGTACCACTACTGCCGTCTCGATGCCGGTAGCGGCTTCGAGACGGGCAAACGAAGCATTGATAGAGTCGCGTGCTCCTATCGAAAGTACTCCTGTAGGGTCGCTGACGTATTGTCTGCGGTCGGCCACATGCACGTTCGGCACGTCTTCGACAGTGTACGTCTTGTTCTGTGCGGCTGCGGCCGGAATGATAAAAACCGAAATCAGCAGCACAATGAACAAGGACAATATCTTCGTCTGGTTCTTCATCCTTCTTTTATGTTCGTCAGAACTTCACTTCGGGAGCCTTCTCCGAACCTTCGGCGGCTTCGAAGTAGGCTTTCTTTTCAAATCCGAACATCCCGGCTATGAGGTTTGTCGGGAAGTTTCTGATTTTCGTATTATAGCTTTTGGCAGCTTCGTTGAAGTCGCGCCTGGCCACTGTTATGCGGTTCTCCGTGCCTTCAAGCTGTGCCTGTAGTTCAAGGAAGTTTTCGTTGGCCTTCAGTTGCGGATAGTTCTCGCGCAACATGAGCAACCGTCCGAGAGCGGCAGAGATGTCACCCTGAGCTTTCTGGAACTGGGCGAGCTTTTCCGGTGTGAGGTTTGTCGGATCCACCTTCACCTGTGTAGCTTCGCTGCGGGCTTTCATAACCCCTTCAAGGGTGGTACGTTCGTGGGTGGCATATCCTTTGACCGTGTTGACCAGATTTGGTATGAGGTCGGCTCGTCTCTGATACTGCGTCTCGACGTTTGCCCACTGTCCGTTAACCTGTTCGTCC
>CALBJK010000089.1 GCA_937892695.1 uncultured Prevotella sp. | reverse complement strand
CTCATTTTTAAAGACAGGACAGGCCGACCAAAGTATACTTGAAGACTTGCGTCCGGGTGAGTGGATGAACCAAAATCGGTCATTCAAAAATAATTGTGGCAGCCTTGGAGCCATTGTGTCATATACGTTGATAACTGTGAATTTCGGACTGCCGGCATTCCTTATACCGTTCTTTTTCATTGTTGTGGGACTGAAATTGATGAAGACTTGCACACCCAATCTATGGAAATGGTTCTTTTGCCTAACAGTAATAATGATATGGAGTTCTGTGGCATTTGCGAAAGTCCTTACGCCATGGATGCCAGACTTAGTCTACAATCCTGGCGGAAGACATGGCATGTTCTGCGTACAGCAACTTGAGAATATTATGGGTGCTCCCGGACTCACCGCAGTCCTTATATTCTCGGCTATTGCATTTCTTACGTATCTGAGTTCTGAAACAATACCATTCATCCGTCGCACCCTCAATCCGATAGGATATATGACCAGCAGAATAAAGCTGACCGTAACAGATGCCGCAGAAGCATGCAAAAAAAACGTGTACGACACTGAAAATGTAAAAGAAAGTAAGCCAAATAAGACTGTCACAAAAGAATCCCCTTCAGATAAAGAGGAGGACAGCAATACTAATGTAGAACCGGAACCGATAACAATAGTACAACCCCAAACAGAAGAGGCAGTCACAAATAGTGACAATAAGGAAAATTCTCAGAAATCTCAGGACGAAGAAGATAAAATAGCAATCGAAATACCAGAAGTAGAGACAAAAGCCAAAGGTGGCGTTATGGCCAACCCTGATGCGGATTTGAGTACACCCATCAATCCGCAAGAGCCATTTACAAAGTATAAATATCCGACACTCAACCTCCTGCACAAATACGACAACGGAAAGTCTGCATCTGTTGACATGGAGGAAATAAAAGCCAACAACCAGCAGATTGTAAAGGCGCTGAAAAGCTTTGGCGTAAATATTGAAGAGATACGGGCAACAATTGGCCCTACCATCACTCTATACGAGATAACACCAGCTGCAGGAGTGAGAATTTCGAGAATCAGAACTCTCGAAGACGACATAGCACTAAGTCTGGCAGCATTGGGCATACGAATCATAGCTCCAATACCAGGCAAAGGCACCATCGGCATAGAAGTTCCGAACAAGAAGCCCAATATCGTATCGATGGAGAGCATTTTAAACACGAAGAAATTCCAGGAGACGAAGTTCGACCTACCTATCGCAATCGGCAAGACCATTACGAATGATGTGTTCATCGCCGACTTGGCCAAAATACCACATCTGCTTGTAGCCGGTGCTACAGGACAAGGAAAATCAGTAGGTTTGAATGCCATCATAACTTCACTACTATATAAGAAACACCCAAATGAGCTGAAACTCGTGCTTATAGACCCCAAAAAGGTGGAATTCAGCATATATGCACCTATAGCCAAACACTTCATGGCATCATTGCCCGAGAACGACGAGGAGCCAATAATCACCGATGTCACAAAAGTCATCAGGACACTGAAAAGTCTATGCACATTGATGGATTACAGATACGACATGCTAAAACTGGCACGGGCAAGGAACATCAAAGAATACAATGAGAAATTTGTCAATCACAAACTGCGTCTGACTGACGGGCACGAATTCATGCCTTACATTGTGGTCGTTATAGATGAGTTCGGCGATTTGATTATGACTGCGGGAAAAGAAATAGAAACGCCAATAGCGCGAATTGCCCAGCTTGCCCGTGCTGTGGGAATACACATGGTCATCGCCACTCAGAGACCGACAACAAGTATAATCACTGGTAACATTAAAGCCAACTTCCCCGGCCGTATGGCTTTCAAGGTGACATCCGTCATCGACTCACGTACAATCCTCGACCGATCAGGAGCACAACAGCTGATAGGACGAGGAGACATGTTGATATTGGACGGAAAAGACCCTGACCCGAAACGTCTGCAATGTGCTTTCGTAGATACGCCGGAGGTAGAGAAAATAAGTGCTTACATCGCCATGCAACCCGGCCCCATAGAGCCGATGGAGCTGCCAGAACCAAAAGATGCCGACGAATCGTCAAACGACAAAGATACTACAGTGTTATTGCATCGTCTGGATCCCTTATTCGAAGAAGCAGCACGCTTCATTGTAAATACCCAACAAGGAAGTACCAGCAATTTGCAACGCCACTTCTCAATAGGCTACAACCGTGCCGGACGACTGATGGATCAGCTAGAAAAAGCAGGTATTGTCGGCGTAGCAAGAGGTTCAAAACCTCGTGAAGTGATTTTCTCGGACGAAAATCAAGTTCTAACGTTAATAAATCAACTGAAATCGGATAAGAAATTATGAAAAGACTACTATTATTCATTGCCTTGAGTACGGTATTTGCAATTACAATTCAAGCTCAAAACAGTGCGAAGGCAAAAGCCATACTTAATAAAACAGCCAACATTATCGGTCATAAAGGTGGAGCAAGCGCAAATTTTTCAATTTCCAGCCCGAAAATCGGATCTGCCTCAGGAAGCATTGCAATAAAGGGAAATAAGTATCATGCACGTACTTCACAGGCAACAGTATGGTTCAACGGCAAGACACAATGGACTTACATGAAACGAACAAACGAAGTAAATGTAACGAATCCGAGCCAGGCACAACAACAGATGATGAATCCTTATACATTCATCAACATTTACAAAAGCGGCTATAAGCTAGAAATGAAGACATCGGGAAACAACTATATAGTACACTTGACGGCAGCAAACAAAAACAGAAGCATTCAGGAGATGTACATAACAGTGAACAAATCGTCTTATATCCCGTCTACAGTAAAAATGAAGCAAGGAAGTACATGGACGACAATCCGGATACGCAACTTTAAGGCAAAAAACCAGCCAGACGGAATTTTCTTATTCAAATCTAAAGATTTTCCTACTGCTGAAGTAGTCGACCTCAGATAGTTTAATTTAAATCATAAGCAATTCGTCATTGAACTGTAACACAAATATAGGAGGAACATGAATTCGCTACAGTTATTCAAGGAGATGCGCCATATTACGCACCTTTCTGAAATTCGAAATGCCAGCTACTCTCAAAACCGAACAGCAAAGGTTATAATGTGGATTGGCATAGCATTGGTACTTATATATCTGATGTCAATATCCGTCTTATCATCACTTATCGTCAACGATAGCGATGACATTACTGCGTTGGAATTCTTATGCTCTGCCATGCCTGCCATCCTAACTATCGATTTTTTTGCGCGCTTTCTACTTCAGCAGACACCAACACAGATGGTAAAACCTTACATACTTCTGCCTTTGCCGAAACATGCCTGTATCGATAATTTCGTATTGTCTTCATTACTTTCATACGGCAATTTCACATGGTTTGCTTTCTTTCTTCCCTTCTGTCTGATGTCTGTCATTTTCAGTTATGGGATTGCATTGACATTTTATACAATATTATTTTTCTGGATTTTATTTCTTGCTAATAGCCAGTGGTATGCAATAATCCGCACACTATCCAATGTAAGTGTTCTATATTGGGGCATCGTCGTAATCGTATATGCGCTGGTTTGTGTTCCTTCATTTATTGGTGAAAAAGTGTCAATCAACAATGTCTTTGACTTTTATGGAAAAATTGGAGATAGCATAGCTGACGGTAAAATATGGCCAATGTGCATTGCTGTGTTATTAATGTTCGCAATGACATTAATAAATCGACAAGTGCAGTATAAACACATCTATGACGAATTATCAAAGAAACAAGAAGACAAAAGCCATAAAAATATACAAGATTTTTCTTTTTTAGGAAACTGGGGAGAAACCGGCATTTATTTGCAACTGGAAATAAAATCAATAATAAGAAACAAAAATCCTCGGCGTAGTTTTGTATTCGGCTCTCTTGGAATCTTTGGACTAAGCCTTCTTATTACTTTCACATCCATTTATGACACATCCTACATGACCAATTTCTGGTGCACTTACAATTTCATGATTTATGGTTCTACCACTGTTCTAAAAATCATGTCAAATGAAGGCAATTACATGGATTGCCTTATGGTGAGAAAAGAAAACATTCTCTCTCTGCTCAAGGCAAAATATTTATTCTACTCCATAATTCTAGTATTTCCATTTCTTCTTATGCTCCCTACAGTAATAAATGGTAAATGGTCAATTCTCATGCTTGTAGCCTACGCTACATTCACAGCAGGATTCCAGAATTTCATACTATTTCAGATGGCGGTATATAACAAGCAAACAACTCCACTCAATACCAAGTTCATTTCGAAAGGAGCAAATGGAAACAATTACGCACAAATGGCTGTTGTAATGTCAGTTCTATTCATTCCAATGACATTAATTACGTTTTTGGAAAATTTATGCGGTTCAACAATTGCATATCTTACAATTCTCGCAATAGGTATTGCCTTCATACTGACCAGCAAGATTTGGTTACGCAACATTTATGACCGGATGATGAAACGCAGATATGAAAACATGGCGGCTTTCCGTGAATCAAGATGACAGAAATCGATAATCTAAAAAAGCAATATCGTCCTTTGACGATTTATAAAGCGAGTGCCGGAAGCGGAAAGACATTCACGCTATCTGTAGAGTATATAAAACTTCTTATTAAAAATCCATTTGCATACAGGAACATTCTGGCCGTGACTTTCACAAACAAAGCCACTGAAGAGATGAAGAGCAGAATAATCAGCCAACTTTACGGTATATGGAAACAACTGCCAAGTTCGTCTGATTATATTGAACAACTGAAAAAAGAGCTAAGAACAGAATTGGGAGAGAATCCGGAAAAATTAATGTCTACAAGATCTGGGATAGCCTTGAGAAACATTATCCATGACTATAGCTATTTTAGAATCGAGACAATAGACAAGTTCTTCAAAAGCGTACTTCTCAATCTTGCAAGAGAATTGGACCTAACTGCTAATCTCCGTGTTGAGCTGAACGACTACCAGATAGAGCAACAGGCTATAGACAAACTAATTGAAAATTTAAGTCCAGAGGACAACGTTTTCAAATGGATACTTTCCTACATAAATGAAAACATACAAGAAGATAAAAATTGGAATGTTATAAGTAGCATTAAGAGCTTCGGAGAAAATATCTTCAAAGAAGATTACAAGCAATATAGCGAGAAGCTAAAAGGCATCCTAGACAATAACATTTTTTTTGAAAAATTCAAAAAAACTATGTGTAGCATTATGGTGGCCGAAAAAGAGCGAATGCTACAAAAAGCCAAGGAGTTTGACATATCTCTGGCCGAGAATCAACTGACATACGAAGACTTCGCTTATAAAGATAAAGGAGTTTGCGGATACTTCAAAAAAATAAAAGAAGGTCGCTTCGATGATACTATCAAGACACGACGTGTTGAAGACGCATTGAACAGCCCAGAGTCTTGGATACCCAAATCTTCAAAAGATAAAGCAAAAACATCATTGATAAAATCTCTGGTAGAAGAGAAACTAATAAAAATATTAAAAGAATCGGAAGAAGAAAATGGAGGAATAAGACATGAGGCATGGAAGAAATACAAATCGGCAGAGTTGATACTCAGACACATGAACCAATTGAGACTTCTCGGTACCATAGAGAAAAAAGTCAGAGAACTCAATGCCGAAACAAATAGTTTTCTTCTAAGCGACACGCAGACACTGTTGCACTCCCTTATAAAAGGTTCGGATACACCTTTCGTATTTGAAAAAATAGGAACACAAATCCGTCATATAATGATTGACGAATTTCAAGATACAAGTACAGTACAATGGCAGAACTTCAAAGTTCTACTTGAAGAATGTATCAGCCACGAGCCTTACGGCAGTCTCATCGTTGGTGACGTAAAGCAAAGTATCTACAGATGGCGCTCTGGAGACTGGCGATTGCTAAACCATATAGAGAACGAATTTCCGAATGCCAATGAAAAACTAAGTCTTGAATTTCTTGACACTAATTACAGGTCAGAACCAAACATTGTTAAATTCAACAACACATTCTTCAAGCATGCTTCAGACATAGAATACGATATGCTTGAAAAAGAAGACCCAGAACTGGCTCAACAGCTAAGTACTGCCTATAACGATATAGCCCAGAAAACGAGTCCGAAAAAAACTATCCAACAAGGAAAAGTTGAAATAACACTTTTTCGCAGCGATAATTATATCGAAGAAACTTTGGAAAAGATCTCTCAGACGGTAGAAGCTATGATTGATTCTGGCATCAAGCCAATAGATATAGCAATAATCGTGCGTGAAAACAAAAAAATACAGATGATTGCAGATTATTTCTCGAACAATCATCCTAATATTCATATTGTATCAGATGAGGCTTTCCGTCTGGAAAATTCAATTGCAATAGGCATAATTATCAATGCTCTAAGATTTTTGTCTAATCCAGACAACAAGATTGCCAGAGCATACATATCACGAGCCTATTCGCGTTACGTCAAAGGAATAATCAATCCAATGGATGAAGTTTTCCCGGAAGAATTCAATGCCCAACGAGATTATCTTATATCCTTACCGTTGTATGATCTTATTGAAAGACTATTTGCGATTTTATCCTTAGATAAAATACGAGGACAAGGAGCGTATATCTGCTCATTCTTTGATAATCTTAACTTATTCATTGCGGACAACACACCTGACATTGATTCTTTTCTTGAAGAATGGGATAATAATATATGCACGAAAACAATTCAAGCAGATGACGTTGATGGTGTGAGACTAATCACAATACATAAAAGTAAAGGACTAGAATTTGAAAATGTGATAATACCATTTTGTGATTGGAAATTGAACAGAATGCGAAGCATCTGGTGCAAACCAAAGATTGCCCCCTACAACGAACTTCCAATGGTTTCTGTTGACTACAGCAAAACTAATATGAAAGGTACAATCTTCGATGAAGACTATAAGGAGGAGCATCTGCAAGATACCGTTGACAATCTCAATCTGTTGTATGTCGCATTTACGCGTGCAGAAAAGAATCTTTTTATTTTCGGAAAAGGATCGGCATCTTCAAAAACTAAAAGCAATGAAGATACAAGTAACATAGGAACAAACCGATCCTGCATAATAGAAAAATGTCTTCCTGAAGTAGCAAAAGAACTTGATGGAGCAACTATTGAAAACGAAGGAAAAAACGTAGAACCAATCGTTTTCTCATACGGAGACTTACTCGTTCCCATCAAGAAAATAAAAAAGGAAAAAGATAAAGACTTGAACATATTCAGACAGACATACAAGAATGTGAATATTAATATTTGCTCACACAAAAACAGAGCTGTCTTCAAACAAAGTAATAAGAGTAAAGAATTTGTAGAAAGTGATGAGGAGCAAAACCGTGACAAATATATAATACGCGGCAACGTCCTTCACAAGATATTTTCTTCCATTCATACTAAAAACGACATAGACGACGTACTGAAGAATCTTGAATTCGAAGGAGTAATTACCTCTAAAGATGAAACGTTATCACAACTAAAAGAGACGCTACGTAAGAGCTTGACAAACCCATTGGTATCAGACTGGTTTTCTGAAAAATGGAATTTATTCAATGAATGCAACATTTTGTCAACATCCCACGATCACGAAGGATTGACAATTTACGAAATGCATCGCCCTGACAGAGTGATGACTGACGGTAAACAACTTATTGTCGTTGACTTTAAGTTTGGAAAACTGCATAATAACAAATACTATGATCAAGTAAAAGAATACATGAAACTGTTTAATAAAATGGGATATAAAAATATTCGCGGCTACTTGTGGTACGTATTGGAAAACGAAGTTGAGGAGGTAAATAATGATTAAGACTTTTCTAGAGTATGTTGCAAAAGACATTATCGACAAGTATGGAACGGACTTGTCACGCATTGTCGTTGTTTTCCCGAACAAGA
>CALBJK010000088.1 GCA_937892695.1 uncultured Prevotella sp. | reverse complement strand
TACTAAGATAGTCGTTGCCGACCTTACCGTAAGAATAGCGAACCTTGAACATGTCAATCCATTTGGCATGTTTCTTTATCCAGGGTTCTTCTCCGATGTTCCATGCCACAGAGTAGGCAGGGAAGAAACCGAACTGGTTTCCTGTAGCGAAGTTCTCCGAACCGTTGTAGCCGAAATTGAAGTCGACATAGTAGCGGTAGTTCCATCCGTAGGTGAAACGTCCGGCCAGTCCCTGATGGCGGCGGTCGATGCCGAGAGTAGTACGCATGTAATTGTCAGCTCCTGAATCGAAGCCGGTATTGTTCACGGCGTTGTCCTGAGTGTATTTCAGCACTGCTCCTACCTGATGGGCTCCGAACATACGGTCGTAGTGGAGTTCGGCTTCGAGATATTCCTTTTTCTTTCCTTCCGAAGTCTGGTAGGAAGACATGAGTTGTTCGCTGACAAGGCGTGTGAACTCAAGGTTGCCGTAGTCGTCGCGTTTGCGTTCTACTTTCCATGTCTCCGGACTCCGGCTATGGCGGTTGTTGTTGCCGGTGTATATATCAAAACCGTAGCGGCCTATGAATTTCAAACCTTTAGTGATGAAGCCAAGATCCTGTTCGAGGTTGGCTGTGGTCTGCACGGTGTTCTTCCACATCTGGTTGTAACCGAGCTGGGTCACGGCTACCCAAGGATTGGAATATGTGGCATTGCCGACTCTGTCCTGAGTCGCACCATAGCGTCCGTTCTTGTACATTACGGGCGAAGCCACCGGATTGTAGCCCATGATGTTAGCCCAGATGGCATCGTTGCCGTAAGCCGAACTATTCTGCTTCTCCATCGCTCCCGACACGCCCACTTTCAGCAAAGTGGTCGGGGTGATGTTCATGTCGACATTCATGCGGTAGTTCCAACGGTTATAGTTGGCGTTGGTGTTATAGTCTTTCACGGCATCGTCGGTCTTGAACATACCGCCCTCGTTGACGTAACTGAGTGATACAAAATAGCGTGCGAGAGCACCGCCACCGTTGAAGTCGACATTGGCGCGGTAGGTAGGAGCGCCCTTTTTCAAGAGCATGTCCGTCCAGTTGACATCGGGATAAAGCTCGGGGTCGAGCTGATGCTGGATGAGGAAGATATCCGATTCGGAGTAGGCAGCCGGACGGTTACGGGTAGTAAGAGCTTCGTTCATCATACGTGCATAGTCGACACCGCCGACAAACTCGGGCGTACTGGTACGTGTGCTGTAAGTGTATTCGGCCTTGGCGTTGATACGTGTACGGCCTTCCTTACCGCGTTTAGTGGTGATGAGCACAACACCGTTTGCACCGCGCGAACCGTAGATGGCCGTAGCCGATGCGTCCTTCAGCACGGTGAAGGTCTGTATGTCCTCGACATTGATGTCGTTCAGACTACGCTCGAAGCCGTCCACCAGAACCAGAGCCGACGAACCGGCACCGAACGTTGAGATACCGCGAATCCAGAACTCTGACACGTTGTTACCGGGCTGGCCTGTCACCTGACGGGCAAACAC
This sequence comes from uncultured Prevotella sp., assembly GCA_937892695.1. GTDB lineage: Bacteria > Bacteroidota > Bacteroidia > Bacteroidales > Bacteroidaceae > Prevotella. Next base: position 24,491 of record CALBJK010000088.1, on the reverse strand, counting down.
ACCCGGCACAACGCCTGCAAACGAGTTGGTGATGCTGGCAGTCGGAGTGCGCAGTTCGCTCACATCGACATTGGTGACGGCTCCCGTTACGGTTATCTTCTTCTGCGTACCCGTACCGGTTACGGTCACTTCATCGAGAACATTCTCCTTGCTTTCTTTCATCACTACCTTGATGACACGTTCTTCTTTGACGAAGACTGTCTTGTCTTCCATACCTACGTAGGAGAAAACAAGGTAAGAATACTGCGGCACTTTCAGCTTGAACTGGCCGTCCACATTGGTTATCGCTCCCATTCCTACAGCGTCCTTTACCTGTACGGTGACACCGATGAGCGGTTCGTTGTGATCGTCGGTGACAGTACCGGTCACTTCCATTATCTGCTGCTGTTGCTGCTGCTCGTTCTTAGCATAAGTACTGTCAAAAGCCAGCATCAGCATAAGGAACATCATTACATAATGTTTCATGTTTTCATTCCGTGTTTAAGGTTAATTATTCGGTTGTAAGATAGCGCACGGCCTTGTTGTCGATGTCACCGATGTAGAATGTGCTTTCGGCAGCGTCGTAGGCCAGACCGCAAGGACGGTTGAAACGCGCTTCTTTTATCGGGTCGCCGTCGACATAGCCTATGTACTGGCCGTCGACGTTGTAGTTGCCTCGTCCGGCCACGATGGTGCACACGTAGTTAGGTGTCATCTTCCACACACAGTGGTTGTAGGCGGCACAGAAGTAGAAGTCGTACATCTCGCCGTCGGGCTGCGGATTCTTCTCATAGTCTTTGTTGTAGACAAACACTCCGGCCCACGGACCGTCCATACGTGCAGCTCCGCCAGTGCCTTCGACACATCCGTCAGACGAACGTGCTCGCCCGGCAACGATGCGCGGACTTTCAAACTCTCGCTTCTCGGCATTGTAGTCTGAACGCATGATGCAGCCCACCTGCGGCATGTAGATGTACATGTACTTGCCAGACGGATGGAGCGTCATACGGGTATGGCCGTCGGGTGCGCCGAGAGCCGTCAGCTTGAACATCGCTTTACGATTATTGTCAATGTTGGGAAACGTATCAGTATTCTGTATCATCTTATAAAGCGTCGATCCCGACCAGCTGGTGTAGAACTTTGAACCGTCGGGCATCGATACGATTGACATTGCACAAGGGCCGTAGTTGTAGGCGCGTATAATCTTGAATCCTTCAGAACGCAGGGCATAGTACATGTTAGGACGCTGTGCAGAGACTGCATCCTGGTTGTCATCAGGGAAAAGCAGCGTGTCGCCGTCAGCAGTAAAGGTGAACGACATCATCGTATTGTACATCGTTCTCGTGAACGGCTGGGTCACTTCTTTCTTTGTCAGATTAAACTTGCGCAGACCGTTGTAATAATCGCACGAGTAGAGAATGCGGTCTTCGCCGTCCTTCACTTTCGGGTCGAATACCAGCCAGTCGTTTCCAGGAACAGAAGCCACGTCGAAGCTCCCCATAATAAATGAAGAATTGCCTTGGTCGTCAACCCTGCGCAGGAGAGTTCCTACGGTAGTCTTGGGCTGGTAGATGAAGGTGCTGTCGAAGGAAAACTTCTGCACAGTGTCTCCATTTTCGCCGAGGAATCCGACACTTATGTTGCCGTCGAAAGAGCGGCGGGGTACTATGGAATAGATTACATCTCCGTCAGAACCTATAACGGCACAATTGTTCTTGCCCATCTTTACGCTGATGCGTGAAGGGTCTGTACCGAAATTCTTTCCGCTAATGAAGAGTCGTGTGCCTACGCCTCCTGTCGAAGGTGAGAATCCTGTGACTATGGCCGGATTTGCCGGGTCATACTGGCTTCCGACATTGTCGTCATCACTACACGAAACGGCGAACAGTGCACAACACGCCAGTGCTGTAGCAATAAATTGTTTTCGCATAAAAGTTATTAATTTAGGCTTGGTTTAAAATGTATATGGTTAATAAGGTGTGCATGCCTTTTAAGTAAGCATAAGGGTAAAGGTCTTGATATCAATGACTTTTGTCAAGACATCATGTAGGAGGGGACTGTTTATTTATCATGCATGTCATGTTTGTTTATTATCAGCCAAGCAGTCATATAAAACAAGATGTAGTCTTTTCTTGAATGCTTTGCCTTTTGTCTGATTGTTCATGTTAGGTTTACTACCGTTCAGTCATATCTGACCAAACGTAACATAAGTTTTTACTACAATTTAGCAGAAATGTATTTACTTTTGCAAAAGTACAATATTTTACTTTCCAAAAGATACCTATTGCGCTTTGTTCTGCTTTATTAACATTTTGTCACAATAAGTATAACTTCTTAAACTAACAGACAAAGACTTCTATACTCTTTCAACGAATAAATCCGAATGCAAAAGATTGCTGTCAACGATTGATACATACGGACTGATTGAAGGTACGGTCATGACCTTGGACGAGTCAAAAGAGATAAAGACGGACAACGGCAAGACCATTGGGCGAGAGATGCGCCGTAGTGGAGTTTGTGGGTGGCATTAGTCTACATATGTAAGGCACTACGGACAGGCGGACGCACGAATTCGTGCGTCCGCCTGTTTTAGCGTTTGTTTCGGACGATTATCATTTCTTAACCGCTCCCTGGAATGTCATTTTGACAGGCTTGATGAGTCCGTCCTTGCCGAACTCCATCTTGTCGACACAGATGACTCGGCTGTCACGTCCGGTTTCGTCGAGAGGACGACGGTGGTAGACGATGTAGAACTCGTCACGTCCCGGCACCTGGATTACGGAGTGATGGCCGGCTCCGGTAGCGACCTTCGGGTCTTGCTGCAGTATCTTGCCCACACGCCGGAACGGACCCAGCGGCGAGTCGGCTATAGCGTAGGCCACGCAGTAGTCGGGACCGCCCCATCCGCCTTCAGACCACATGAAGTAGTACTTGCCGTCATGTTTGAGCATAAACGGACCTTCGACATAGTTCTGCGGTGTCACTTCCTTGTAGGTTGTACCGTCGGCGAAAGGTACGATGCTGGTCAGGTCGTCGCCCATGCGCACGACATTGCAGTGACCCCAGCCGCCATAGTACATATAGTAGCTGCCGTCGTCGTCGCGGAACACGAACTGGTCGATAGGCTGCGCACCGTTTATTATCTTGCCGATAAGCGGATGACCCAGAGCATCCTTGAACGGTCCTGCAGGGTTGTCGGCCACGGCAACGCCTATGCCTCCCGTCTCGTTGTTGTTCTGTATGTCGTTAGCTCCGAAGTACATGTAGTACTTGCCGTCCTTCTCTATGACAGCCGGTGCCCACATGGCTCGGTTGGCCCACGCCACATTCTTCTTATCTATTACTCGCGGATGCTTGGTCCAATTGATAAGGTCCTTTGAGGAGAATGCGTCCATGAACGTCTGGTCTTCATACAGAGCCGAATAGGTAGGGTAGATCCAATATTCGCCGTTGAAGACAACACCTTCGGGGTCGGCATACCATCCTTTTACTATAGGGTTGACGCTGACGGTCTTTTCTTGTGCGGTAGCAGCAACGATTGCGGCAACGGTCAAAGCTGTTGCTGTCAGTCGTTTCATCGGTATCAGTGTGTGAACGACTCAATGGAAACCTTCGACACCTTTTCTATTGCGCCGACATATTTCTTGAAATGTTCAGTAGCCGAATGTGCGTCGAGGTCGGCCTGGCTTTCCCAGGTCTCGCAGAACATGAACACATCGTCACGTGTAGAGCTTGCAAAGAAGTCGTACGACTTGCAGCCCTTGTCGCTCTTCAGACTCTCGGCCACGAGGGCTTTGGCGTTATTAATTACTTCGTCGCGCTTGGCGGCATCTGTCACTTGTACAAAACAATTGATTCTTACCATAATGATTATATTTTATTTTAGTTGGTCTGACAGACCTGTTAAGTTATTTGCGGCTATGTCATCGCCCACAATGTTTATGCTACAAAATTAAACAAAAAAATCAAGATTACAGACATTGCAAAAGAAAAAGTAGAGATTACGCCGCTCCGGTGCGTCTCTGTAAACATACACAGCATATTTGTTCTTAGACAGGGCTTCTCTTTCATCATGCTTAATGCTTATCCGTCTGCTGTTTTTATCGCTTACAAATTGAAAGCGGTCCTACGCGAAAACACTGACAATTCTGTCAGTTTTCCAATATGCCGCATTTCACGCGCTGAAACGGGGCATATCAGGCTCTAATATGCCGCATATCAGCGCGTGAAAAGCACCATATTGGAACTTGAAATGCAGCATTTTACAAGTCTAATGATTATCAACCAGTTACGCAACCACACCGGCTGACAGTCTTATCAGTTACAAATTGAAAGCGGACATTCCCTTATGAGAGTTATCATTCTGCACAACAAGTTTGCCCTCCGGCAGTAGAGACACCACTCCGGCGCGTCTCCCCCAGAGGAGTGCCGTCACATATTCCACATTATTATGGAATAATACGGGTGGCATTCCGTTTAGGAGACGCACCGGAGTGGCGTCTCTACTTGCTGCTTGCTCGTTGCTGAAAATTTTAGAAGCAAGAAATGTTGACAAGCGTATTGCCATCCATAGTAGAGACGACACTCCAGTGCGTCTCCCCCAGAGGAGTGCCATCACATATCCCTCATCATTATGGAAAATACGGGTGGCATCGTTGCTTGGGAGACGCGTCTCTATTTCTTCACATCATTTGCGAAATTGTGGCTGATAACGGCGTTGACAAGCCGTAGTCCGCTCACGTCGTAAGACCCTGAACGGTCGGTGCCGCCGAAGTCCATCACAATGATACCCACCGGTCCGTCGTACTGCTTGTCGGCAAGAATGCCGAGCATGGTCTTGTTTGTCGTTGCGGCATTGGCCCGGTAGCCCTCGGTGAGCGATACGGGTTCGTCGCCGTAACCCTTGGCCGTGAGCGAGTAGCCTGAAGTATGGTTTATGACCCATGTATAGCGATGCCCCATGAGCGGACGCATCCTTACTGCTGCGTATGCCATTCGGGCTATAGCCTTAGTCTTGACAGCCAGACCGTCGGCAACACTGGTGTCGTAGAAGTCTTGTACCCACAGCGGACAGTCGCCTTCCGAGGACGGGCCGTAGATATAAGCTCCGCGCTGGCTATTGAGGTCGGCCACGTGTACCCATCCTTTGATATAGCCTCCATACGGAACAGGAGCATAGTTGTCGCGGCTCAAGAGCAGAATGCGTCCGCGCATCTGGCCGAGCGTGATTCCGGGACGGAAATCGGCAAGGACATCGGCGTTGGCCTTCAGGCACGAGTCCATAATGACAGCCCAACGGCACTCGTCACGCGAAGGCGACGACTCGTGCCGCATTACTATTACGGCACACTCTGACGGGTGGGCACGGAGCGAGTCGCGCAACAGAGAAAGCACGTCGCCGAAGGAATACTGTGTGGCAAACTCGCCGTGATAGACGTGCAGCGTCTGACGACCCTCACTGTCGGTCATAACAGCCGGACGCAGGTCGAAGGCTCTGATGCCGGCCGACCATTGCCGGTCGATGCCCAGCTCCTGGGTGCGGCCTATAAGATTGCCCAGAAGGGTGTCGGCGGGCAAGAAGCCCTTACCCGTAGCAGCATCGTGTGTGCCAGGTATTGACAATTCGCACATAGGACGGTCGTCGGGCAGATGCCCCATCCAGTCGTCGGCGACAGAAGGAAGCGCGACAGCCATGAAGAGCGAAAAGATTGTGTAACGGATTTTCATACATTTCGGTCATTTAATATGTGGTGATGCAAAGTTAAGCAAAAAGAATGTTCTGTTTATCGGTATTTTGCATAATTATCATTTCTTATTTTCTTTATAAAACATGGATGTATAAAATATTTTAATGTGAATTCGCATAAGGCATATATCTATCAGAAATCAAGCGAACTAGAAGAAATACCTCGTTTTAGGGTAATGAATCGTGGCAAACGTCCTAATTGCCGTAATCTGCATTGCTTTGCTTGTTCGGGTTAATTTTATTTTATGACAAGTATAACACTTTCTTTCCTGAAGTGAAATTTTACCCAATAAGATTTTGTACCTTTGTATCCATTAGACAAAATAGTGTAAATGTGAACAGTATAAAAGATGATTTGGAGGCTAAGGGTTTCAGTCAAATGGAGTTGGCAAACAGACTGGGAAAAACTTTCAATATTGTCAATCTGTATTCCACAAACAAAGTGCAGCCTCCATATGCACTATCTCAGATAGCTGACATTTTGGAAATGAATGTCCGAGAGTTGTTGCTACCTAATAAATATCAAACACTGTAATATGGCACAATGCATAGATTTATTTGCCGGTGCCGGAGGTTTGTCGGAAGGTTTGTCGGAAGCAGGATTCCATTGCCTTTTTGCAAATGAGATTATGCCTGTATATGCTCAGACATATATGAGAAATCATATAGGCACGAAAGTCTTAACATCTGACATACGCACCGTCGATGCTTATGATATCTTGCATGACTTAGATGTAAAGAAAGGGGAGCTTGACCTCATAGCAGGAGGTCCACCGTGTCAAGGCTTTTCTATAAACGCTCCAATACGAAGCAATGAGGACAGCAGGAATCATCTCTTTCGTGAATATCTTAGATTTGTGGATGCTTTTGCTCCACGGGCTATTCTTATAGAAAATGTGCCTGGTCTTGTGTCTTTTGAAAAAGGTGCTACTCTTCATGCCATAATTGAAGCATTGGCTGATTTAGGCTATGGTGCTGATGTGCGTATATTAGGGGCTGCTTATTATGGTGTCCCTCAAATGAGGTGGCGTACTATTATAATAGGCTTTAGAGGTAAAGAAGTGCCAACAGACGCATTTCCTAGTCCTTTATTTCATGCTCCTATTCGTCCGAATTTCACAACTACTTTTGATGGTAAACAATTGGTTAAGCTTCCAACTTCAGAAAGCTTGGCTAGATTCACTACGGTGGAAGAAGCGATAGGAGATTTGCCTCCTCTGAAATGTGGAGAAAAAGGGGAAACGGTAAAAGATTATTTCATGGAACCCCAGTCAGAATACCAGAAACTGATGCGTATAGGTTCTGGGGGGGTATATAATCATGAGTCCCCAAGATTGTCTGAAACGAATCTGAAACGGATGAAATATATCAAACCAGGAGGAAATTGGACTGACATACCTGATGATTTGCTTCCTAAAGGAATGCAGAAAGCACGCAAATCAGATCATACTATGCGTTATGGCCGTGTTCGTCCTAATGGCCTTGCATCTACGATCTTGACAAAATGTGACCCACATTGGGGAGCATATTTTCATTATTCTCAAGATAGGTCGTTTACGGTGAGAGAAGCAGCAAGAATACAATCTTTCCCCGACCACTATGTCTTTTATGGAAATACTTCAGAACAGTTTGCTCAAGTTGGAAATGCTGTTCCTCCATTATTGGCTAAAGCTATTGGTTTGTCTATTATAAATCTTTTAAAGCAAGAATAAATGTCAGGTTATATATCAGAATTTTTCGGTTATAGAGCGGAAGATAAATCAGAGGCTGCACTTAGAGCCGCTGCAAAGAAGATATGTCCGTTTACAAATTCTGCATGTGTGAAATTTCTGTCTCGCGCACAAGTACCATCAGGTGTATGCACTATCCGACAAAAGACATCAGGTTCTCCAAGTGTAATATGTTGCCCCATTCGAATTTATGCAGACAATTATGCCATGCTGCACGATATATCACATAAAGCATTTAAGCAAAGCTTCAACTTATATGCAGGGAGAATTGCTGTTGCGAAAGCGAAACAAGAAGGCGGAGCTATAGCTGTTTTCGGCAAAGGATGGGGCGGTGAACTTCGTCTACCTCAGAGAAAAGGAACTGGTGCTTATTTTGTGGATTGGGTTCTTGCCCGTCTTGACGGGAATGGAGATTTGGTCGAGTTTACGGCTATTGAGGTTCAGACTATAGATACTACTGGAAATTATCAAACTGCTAGAAAAGCCTTGATTGATAGTAGAGAAATTGTCAGTGACACTGTTGGGTTGAATTGGGAGAATGTGAATAAACGGATAATTCCACAACTTATATATAAAGGACAAGTGCTACAACGAGAGGATTTATGCAAATCAGGGTTATTTTTTGTATCTTCCAAACCCGTGCATGACCGTGTGCTTGAGCGTTTGGGGGGAAAAGAAAATATTCCATCATTTCCATATCAACCAGCATCAATTCATTTCATTGCATACGATGTTATTTCTTCTGCTGTCCGTAAAGATGGAGAAATATTACCATTAGGAATAATTGAAGAACTTTGTACAACGGTCTATAAAGTTCAAGAAGCTTTCTCGGCCGTCACACTTCCAGAAGGGAATGTTTACAGAGATGCAATAATGCACAGCTTGTATTCTGATTGACATTTGATACTTTTAGAGATTGTTATGAGCTTAGACCAACAAGAAGATAGCAAGCTGTTTCGAACAAAAAAGACTAAAAAGTAGTTGGCGATATGAAGAATATTGAATACCATCAAAAGCGACAACGAGCTTACCGATAAGGCCATACTCTTGTTGCACCTAGGCGGAAGCATAAAACAGAGTTTGACTTAACAGAAACATAACAAGACAAAAAGCAACGTTTTCTTATAATAAAGTCAAAAATATGTGATATTTAACAAAAAAACAGTGCCAATATTAACGTTAATGTACTAATTTTGCAAAGATTTTGATTACGGATTTTAATAGGTTACTGATTGATGCAACGACACGACGTAGCGGTGGGCCGCTGTCCGGGCGACAGAACCACTAACACAATGGCCGGAGGACTGTACCGTAACGACTACGAACACGACGCATGCGGAGTGGGAATGGTGGTGAACATCCACGGCAACAAAAGCCACAACCTTGTAGACAACGCACTGCGTGTGCTCGAAAACATGCGCCATCGCGGAGCAGAAGGAGCCGACAACAAGACTGGTGACGGAGCGGGAATAATGCTCCAGATTCCTCACGAGTTCATCCTGCTTCAGGGCATACCTGTACCAGAGAAAGGCAAGTACGGCACCGGACTGGTGTTCCTGCCCAAAGACCCGGTAAGGCAGCAGCAGATTCTCTCTGTCATGATAGAAGAGATAGAGCGCGAGGGACTTTCGCTGATGCATCTGCGCAACGTACCTACCAATCCATCGTGTCTGGGACAGGCTGCCCTCGCTACCGAACCGGACATACGCCAGCTGTTCGTTACGGGAGTGACCGACGACAAGGTGCCCGAATTCGAACGCACTTTATATATAATAAGAAAAAAAATAGAGCTGCGCGTCACCGACCCCGACTTCTACATCTGTTCGCTGTCGAACAAAAACATCGTATACAAGGGAATGCTCTCCAGTATGCAGCTGAGACAGTACTTCCCCGACCTGACCAACAACTACTTCACAAGCGGACTGGCTCTGGTACATTCGCGTTTCTCTACCAACACGTTCCCGACATGGAGCCTGGCCCAGCCCTTCCGTCTGCTCGCCCACAACGGCGAAATCAACACCATACGGGGTAACCGGGGATGGATGAAAGCTCGCGAAAGCGTGCTCTCAGGCCAGCATCTGGGCGACATACGCGACATTTCGCCCATTGTGCAGCCGGGGATGAGCGACTCGGCTTCGCTCGACAATGTTCTGGAGTTCTTCGTCATGAGCGGACTGTCACTGCCTCATGCCATGGCCGTGCTCGTGCCTGAGAGCTTCAACGACAAGAATCCCATATCCGAAGACCTCAAGGCATTCTACGAATACCACTCCATACTGATGGAACCGTGGGACGGACCTGCGGCCCTTCTCTTCAGCGACGGACGCTACGCCGGAGGTATGCTCGACCGTAACGGGCTGCGTCCGGCCCGGTACACCATCACCAAGAACGACACCATCGTAGTGGCATCGGAGGTGGGAGTGATGGACTTCGACCCGTCAGAAGTGGCAGAGAAAGGCCGGTTGCAACCCGGAAAAATCCTTCTCATCGACACCCAGGAGGGAAACATCTATTATGACGGCGAGATAAAGGACCGTCTGGCCAAAGCCCACCCCTACCGCCAGTGGCTCAACACCAACCGCATACAGCTCGAAAAGCTGCGCAGCGGACGACGTGTAGACAACGCCGTCGACGACCTGCAGCGCAGAGAGTTGATGTTCGGCTTCGGCGAAGAAGACGTAGAAGACACCATCGTACCGATGTCGGTAAACGGACGTGAACCTACCGCGTCGATGGGCAACGACACACCGTTGGCCGTACTGAGCCAGCGGCCGCAGACATTCTTCAACTACTTCCGACAGCAGTTCGCCCAGGTGACCAACCCTGCTATCGACTCCATCCGTGAATCGTTGGTAATGTCGCTCACCGAGTATATCGGCCGCGTGGGTTCGGGCATACTCAATCCCGACGAGTCGAACTGCAAGATGGTTCGTCTGCCCCACCCCATCCTCACCAACACCCAACTCGACATTCTCTGCAACATACGCTATAAAGGATTCAACACCGTCAAGCTGCCCATGCTCTTCGAGTGCGCACGGGGCGAGGAAGGACTGCGCGAAGCTCTCGAAGATCTGTGCAAGAAAGCCGAACGCAGCGTTGACGACGGCTACAACTACATCATCCTCACCGACCGCGACACCGACCGCAGCCATGCCGCCATACCGTCGCTGCTGGCCGTCAGTGCAGTACACCATTATCTCATTTCGGTGGGCAAGCGCGTACAGACGGCTCTCATTGTGGAGAGCGGCGAGATACGCGAAGTGATGCACGCCGCCCTGCTGCTCGGCTACGGAGCGTCGGCCCTCTGCCCATACCTCACCTACGCCGTGCTCGACGACCTCGTGAAACGCGGCAAGATACAGGAAAACTACGCTACCGCCGAAGCAAACTACATCAAGGCCGTAAAGAAAGGACTGCTAAAGATTATGGCCAAGATGGGCATTTCGACCATCCGCTCCTATCGCGGAGCCAAGATATTCGAGAGTATCGGATTGTCCGAATCGCTGCTCCGCACCTACTTCGGCACGGATGTCAGCACCATAGGCGGCATCGGACTGGAAACGATAGCCCGCGACGCCGTGACAAGGCACGACAAGGCATACAACCCGAATACGGAAACAGGCTTCCTGCCCACACAAGGACTGTTCCACTACCGAATAGACGGCATACGCCATGCATGGAATCCTGAGACGATAGCCACACTGCAGCTGGCCACACGCACCGGCAACTATGACACGTACAAACGCTTTGCGGCTCTTGCCGACAAAAAGGACGCACCGATATTCATACGCGACTTCTTCGGATTCAAACACAATCCAATACCTATAGACGAAGTTGAGTCAGAAGCCGACATCGTGCGCCATTTCGTAACCGGGGCAATGAGTTTCGGGGCTCTGTCGAAGGAAGCCCACGAGTCCATAGCCCTTGCCATGAACAAGCTCGGGGCACGCTCCAACACCGGAGAAGGCGGCGAAGACAACGAACGCTTCACCGCCACCATAGACGGCATATCGCTGTCGAGCAAGACCAAGCAGGTGGCTTCGGGACGTTTCGGTGTGACAACCGAATATCTCGTCAACGCCGAAGAGATACAAATAAAGGTGGCACAGGGAGCCAAACCAGGAGAAGGAGGGCAGCTGCCCGGATTCAAAGTGAATGAGGTGATAGCAAAAACCCGCCACTCCATACCTGGCATTTCGCTCATATCTCCCCCGCCACATCACGACATTTACTCTATTGAAGACCTGGCCCAGCTCATTTTCGACCTGAAGAACGTCAACCCCAAAGCCGCCATCAGCGTGAAGCTAGTGGCGGAGAGCGGCGTGGGCACGATAGCCGCCGGTGTGGCCAAGGCCAAGGCCGACCTCATAGTAATATCGGGAGCCGAAGGCGGCACGGGAGCATCGCCGGCATCGAGTATGCGCTTCGCAGGAATCAGTCCCGAAATAGGACTCAGCGAAGCCCAACAGACCCTTGTAAAGAACGGACTGCGCGGACATGTACGGTTACAGGTGGACGGCCAGCTCAAGACAGGACGCGACATAATCATCATGGCCCTGCTCGGAGCCGAGGAGTTCGGTTTCGGTACAGCAGTGTTGATTGTACTGGGATGCGTGATGATGCGTAAATGCAATCTCAACACCTGCCCCATGGGAGTGGCCACACAGGACGAAAAGCTGCGCCGTCACTTCCGAGGACGCTACGAGTATCTTGTCAACTATTTCACTTTCTTAGCCCGGGAGGTGCGCGAATATCTCGCAGAGATGGGATACCGCAGCCTCAACGACATCGTCGGGCATACCGAGCTAATCGAAACCATTCCTACCAAACCCGGATCCAAGGCATCTACGCTCGATTTCTCGCGTCTGCTCCACAAAGAGAAATCAGGCTGTCCGTTGTGTCACAGCACCGAGCAGTATCACAATTTGGACAATGTGCTCGACCAGCAGATAATAAAAGGAGCACAAAACGCGATAGAAAACGGCGACGAGGTAAACCTCGACTTTGCAATCAAGAATACAGACCGTGCCGTAGGAGCCATGCTCAGCGGCATGATTGCCACACGGTACGGCGAAAATGGATTGCCCGACAAGACTGTCAACGTGCGTTTCAAAGGCTCGGCCGGACAGAGCTTCGGAGCATTCCTTGTCAGAGGAGTAGACTTCAAGCTCGAAGGCGAAACCAACGACTACTTCGCCAAAGGACTCAGTGGCGGACGGGTGTCGATACAACCGCCAATACGGAGCAACTTTGCCGCAGAGGACAACATCATCGCCGGCAACACCGGGCTCTACGGAGCCACGGGCGGCGAACTGTACATAAACGGACAGGTGGGCGAACGTTTTGCCGTGCGCAACTCGGGCGCAATAGCTGTAGTCGAAGGTGCCGGCGACCACTGCTGCGAATACATGACAGGCGGACGGGTGGTTGTACTCGGACCTACCGGACGCAACTTCGCGGCAGGAATGAGTGGCGGAGTGGCCTACGTGTGGGACAAGAACCATAACTTCGACTACTTCTGCAACATGGACATGGTGGAGATAAATCTTGTCGACGACAGCAACTACCGTAAGGAACTCCACGAACTTGTACGCCAACACTATCTCTACACGGGTTCCAAGCTTGCCCGCACGATGCTCGACGACTGGAACCGCTATGTCGAAGACTTCATCCAGGTAGTGCCTATCGAATACAAGCGGGTGCTCCAGGAAGAGCAGGTGCGCAAACTTCAGAAGAAGATTGCCGACATGCAGAGAGACTATTGACAATTACGGCTCCCGCACCAGGCCGAGAGATTCAGAATCCTACAAATAATAACAACAACTTAGCAAAAGACCTCCAACATCAGGCTAAGAGACCTCTCCTGGGTGGAGAGGCCGAGGAGGCTTCCGATTATGGGAAATCCTAAAGCATTTCTGACAATACACCGCAAAGAAGCGGGCTACAGGCCGATTCATGACCGCATTCACGATTTCGGAGAAGTGGAACAAACGCTCAACAGCAACGACCGACGACTGCAGGCTTCGCGCTGCATGGACTGTGGCGTGCCGTTCTGTCACTGGGCTTGCCCGTTGGGCAACAAGCCTCCAGAGTGGAACGACGCTCTCTATAAAGGCGACTGGGAACTGGCATACAAACTGCTATGCTCAACAAACGACTTCCCCGAATTCACGGGACGCATCTGCCCGGCACTATGCGAAAAGGCATGTGTGCTCAATCTGATGGACCACGAGCCTACGACCATACGCGAGAATGAAGCTTCCATAATAGAGTATGCGTTCAGAGAAGGACTCGTCAAGGCAGAACACCCCGAACGCAACGGCCGCAAAGTGGCCGTAATCGGGTCGGGACCGGCCGGACTGGCCGCAGCAAACCGTCTGAACCGACGGGGCTATGCCGTAACTGTATTTGAAAAGGACGAGAGTGCAGGAGGACTGCTGCGTTTCGGCATTCCTAATTTCAAGCTCAACAAAGCCATCGTCGACCGTAGGATAAGACTGATGGAAGACGAAGGCATTGAGTTCAGATACGGACAGTACATCAACCCGGAACAGCTGCCCGAAGGCTTCGATACCTACGTCGTGGCCACCGGAACACCCGTAGCACGCGACCTCAACGTGCCAGGACGCGAACTGAAAGGGGTGTATCTGGCTCTGGAAATGCTCGCACAGCAAAACCGTGTACTTGCAGGAGCAGAAATAAAGAAAGACCAGCTCGTCAATGCCAAAGGCAAAGATGTGCTCGTAATCGGAGGCGGCGACACCGGCAGCGACTGCATAGGCACGGCTCACCGTCAGGGATGCCGCAGTGTGACGCAGATAGAAATAATGCCTAAACCACCAGTCGGTCCAGACGATCCTAAGAATCCATGGCCGGGCTACCCGCGTGTGCTCAAGACCACATCGAGCCATGAAGAAGGATGCTCACGGAGATGGAATATCAACACGCTCGAATTTGTCGGCAAGGACGGACGGCTCACTGGTGCAAGAGTGCAAGAGATAACATGGAAGCCTAATCCTGACGGAGGCCGTCCGATAATGGAACCAATAGGCAAACCCGAACTGATAAAGTGCGAGATGGTTCTGCTCGCCATGGGCTTCCTGCGTCCGCAGCAGCCCGAATTCGCCCCAAACGTCTTTGTTGCAGGCGATGCCGCCAGCGGCGCATCACTCGTAGTACGTGCAATAGCCAGCGGACGCAAGGCAGCCGAGGCGGCAGACAAATACCTGACTGAAGACAAGTAGAGCCGTAACTTACAAGAACTATGATCCTCCTTTGAATGTATGACTACGTTTCTGACATACAACCACAGGAGGATTGCTGCTTTAAATACAACTGCGGCTGTAGCCTGACCTTTGCCAGCATTAAGGAAAAGTATGACTCATGTCCTTGTTCCGGCCATTCATGGTAAGCACGACTATCACAATTTGCCACCATAACACAAATCTCCGGCATCGCCGAAACCCGGTACAATATATTTATGCTCGTTCAGTTCCGGGTCGACGGCTGCGCACCATAATGTAGTGCGGTCGGCGGGGAATGTCTTCCGGACATGCTCTATGCCCTCAGGGGCAGCGCAGACACATGCTACATGAATGTGTCGGGGTGTACCCCTCGTGAGAAAAGCCTTATAGCCCATCTCCATCGACCCGCCCGTAGCCAGCATAGGGTCGGCAATGATGAGCGTCTTGCCGCTTATGTCTGGCGTGGCCAGATACTCGACATGTATGCCCACGTGGGTGCGGGCCTCATCCACATACTCGCGATAAGCACTTACAAAAGCGTTCTCGGCATGGTCGAACACATTGAGGAATCCGTTGTGGAAAGGCAATCCGGCTCTGAAAATTGTAGCCAGAACTATCTTGTCGACAGGCACGCTGATGCGGGCAGTCCCGAGCGGAGTGACGATGTCGCGCTGCTCATAACAAAGAGTCTTGCTTATCTCGTAGGCCTCTATCTGACCTATGCGCATGATATTGTTACGGAAGAGCAGACGGTTAGTCTGATAAGAAGCGTCACGCACCTCGGCCATGTACTGGTTGATGACTGAATTGGATTTACTGAAGTCTATTATTTCCATTTATCTTATTGGTTTAGCAATGAAAGGACACCATGCCACATTATTTATCGAACGGCACTGGCGTAAAGCAAATACCATTCATCATACAAAAGTAATGAAAAAGAATGTCTGTTTGCCATGTCCGATTTGCAAACGCCCGCAGAGCCGTTGCTTTTTCATACTCTTTAACACAAAAAAGATTATCTGTTATTTTTTTTTGACGTGCCAGCATTACGCGGTTGTCCACTTTTTTAATAACTTTGCGACGGTTTTAGAGACCACATATAGGATATCATTTTTACTTCTAAATATTTAATCAAAATGGCAAAGTTTGATAAGTCAGTTTTAGAGAAGTATGGAATCAAAGGCACAACAGAAGTGCTCTACAATCCTACTTATGAGGTATTGTTCAACGAGGAGACCAAAGAAGGTCTTGAAGGCTTCGAGGTAGGCCACGAGACAGAACTTGGCGCAGTAGACGTATTCACCGGCATCTACACCGGCCGTTCGCCTAAGGACAAGTTCATCGTTGACGACGAAACGTCTCACGACACTGTATGGTGGACTTCTGACGAATATCCCAACGACAACCACCGCGCTACCAAGGAAGCATGGAGTGCTGTCAAGGAAATAGCAAAGAAAGAGCTTTCTAACAAGAAGCTGTATGTTGTAGATGGCTTCTGCGGTGCAAACAAAGACACCCGTATGAAGGTTCGCTTCATTGTAGAGGTAGCATGGCAGGCTCACTTCGTGACCAACATGTTCATCCGTCCGAAGAATGAGGAAGAATTCGACCAGGAACCTGACTTCGTCGTTTACAACGCATCTAAGGCAAAGGTTGAGAACTGGAAGGAACTCGGTCTTCACTCTGAGACTGCCGTTGTATTCAACGTAACAAGCAAGGAGCAGGTAATCATCAACACATGGTACGGCGGTGAAATGAAGAAAGGTATGTTCTCTATGATGAACTACTTCATGCCTCTTCGCGGCATAGCTTCGATGCACTGCTCAGCCAACACAGACAAGAAGGGTGAGAACACCGCTATCTTCTTCGGTCTGTCTGGTACAGGTAAGACCACCCTTTCGACCGACCCGAAGCGTCTGCTCATCGGTGACGACGAGCACGGATGGGACGACAACGGCGTGTTCAACTACGAAGGCGGTTGCTACGCTAAGGTTATCAACCTCGACCCCGTTGCCGAGCCTGACATCTACGGCGCAATCACACGCGACGCACTGCTCGAAAACGTTACCGTTGACAAGGAAGGCAAGATAGACTTCAAGGACAAGAGCGTAACCGAGAATACTCGTGTTTCTTATCCTATCTACCACATCAAGGGCATCGTTCGTCCTATCAGCCACGGTCCCGCTGCAAAGCAGGTTATCTTCCTGTCAGCCGACGCATTCGGCGTTCTGCCTCCTGTATCTATCCTGAGCAAGGAGCAGACCAAGTACTACTTCCTCTCTGGCTTCACAGCTAAGCTGGCCGGCACAGAGCGCGGCATCACAGAACCTACTCCTACATTCTCAGCTTGCTTCGGCCAGGCATTCCTGGAGCTGCATCCTACAAAGTATGCTCATGAGCTGGTTCGTCACATGGAGAAGAGCGGTGCTAAGGCATATCTGGTCAACACCGGTTGGAACGGAACAGGCAAGCGTATCTCAATCCGCGACACACGTGGTATCATCGACGCCATCCTCGACCACTCTATCGACAAGGCTCCCACGAAGACAATTCCTTACTTCAACTTCGTTGTTCCTACACAGCTCGAAGGTGTTGATTCTCACATCCTCGACCCGCGTGACACCTACAAGGACGCATCAGAATGGGACAAGAAAGCCAAGGATCTTGCTGCACGCTTTATAAAGAACTTCAAGAAGTATGAAAGCAATGCAGACGG
This sequence comes from uncultured Prevotella sp., assembly GCA_937892695.1. Lineage (GTDB taxonomy): Bacteria > Bacteroidota > Bacteroidia > Bacteroidales > Bacteroidaceae > Prevotella. Next base: position 7,076 of record CALBJK010000088.1, on the reverse strand, counting down.
CAAGGCTCTCGTAGCTGCCGGTCCTCAGCTCTAATCTCGAACAATAAGGTGCGGTTCTGCCTCATGGCAGTTACGCATTTTACTCAATAACTAAAACGGTCTGCACCCTTACGGATGCAGACCGTTTTTTGTTGTCTATTCAAAATCCAGCGGCTATTCAGATACGACATAACCGAAATGCTTCAGCCGCTGCATGACTTCCGCCACGTTTTCCTTCTTGATGAGAATCATAAAACCTTCAGCCCTGACAACACGTTGTTTGAGGAAGTTATCCGTCACAAGCGCATGCAGCAAGTCCTTGTCATCATTATTCACTTTGTAGACTCTATACGCATTTTGTTTCTGCCGCTTCATCGGCGAATGCTTACTTCTCAGCATCGTGAAGAAATTCTGCCAGACAGGAGGCAAAGATTCTGCATCTATTATACCCTTAAGACCATCGATCCGTTCTTCAACGTTTTCTTCAACAACACAGTTCTTCAAGAAACTGTCGGCTGTCACCTTGTAACGGTTTGCCCCGATATACGTCGCCACGTCGTCAAGCAATGCCTTGAAAGGATTCTTATCAGACAAGACACGGATGACAAGCATCGTAGAGTCTAACTCGTAGAACTTTTCCTGCTTAAGCTTTACGGGAGTATATTTTTCAGTCTGGCCACATACGTACCGTCCGAAGGCAGTCAATCGAATATACCTTAACGGTTCGACAAACGACTTGTCCGTTTTTTGAGGTTCATCAATAGCCACGTCTAAAGCTCCCAACGAATTTAACATAAGAAGAAAAGCCTTTACAAACGGTACGAACAATTCAGAATTCGTTTTGCCAAATGCCAACTTTATGCCTGTCTTTTTATTCTCTATTTTCAAACGCTGGAATTCAGTCATCAGATAAAAGGTATAGAAGTAATAGCTGCATACAAGTCCTTTCATCTTGCTTACTATCGCATCAACCGACACCCATCCTTCCGGTAACTCCTTTAACATTTCGAGAATGGAGTCGCAGACAGCTGACACATCAAAATATTGAGGTTCCTTCAAACCTTTCATATGGGGAAGGAAAAAACTGAAATACTCTTCAGACTGCTCTATAAATTCTTCAATAGCAGCTTTTATCTGTTCGGGGTATGGCTTAAAGTTGTCCGAACCCTTTCTGTCGAAATAATACAACAATGGAGTAATCATGAATTGGGTGCGGAGCGATGATTGTTCTTTATACTCAGAATGCGGAAAATACTCTTTTATTTCCAACTGCTTCATTGCCATATTGCGTTGTGCCTGCAACAGTCTTCCGGCCTTGCCTAGGGTGAGTTTGTTTGTATTGTACAGCGTTTTTATCAGCAGAAACAGTCTGCTGATTTCTTGTTCCGAGTCTGTAACTAAGTACAAGCTGTTGTCCTGTTTAAGATTATCGGCTGCCTTCCACCCTTTGCCGGGATAGAAGTAGTCATAAGCCAAAGATCGTACAAACGGGCCAAATACAGCATAATAAAAAAGCCGCCCCTTCTGGTTTTCTAAGACATCTTCTATGTAAAAGAACAGCAATGACTCATTTATGTCAGATAATCTGTAACTGTAATACCATAAATGTTTTTTCTTGTAAAAGCCCTTGCCTATGATATCACGGAATGCCGATTCGTCGATGAAGAAATTGTCAACGACATATTTCCACACTTCCTTTTCCTTTTCAGACAACATGTCCATATATACACCGAAATTGCGACTATCGGCAAAAAAGAAGGACAAAAAAGCCAAGTCAATCGATTTCTTACGCTTTCCGGTATTCGTAAGATAAGAGTACACAGGCTTACACTGTGAAATGTCCTTTATTACACCGTCGTCATCGTAGTCGACATAAAAAGTCATGAATATATCGTTAATGGCAGAGCAGTAGCTTGTCAGAAGTTCAGCCGAAATGGAAGACAGGCTCTTTTTCATAAATTCCTGATTGTCACTATTTACGGCAAACAATGTTTTTCTCTCTTTAATATCTTTATCTTTTAATAAGCTGTCCATTTTTACAGTGTTTTTAAGCTCCACTATCCTAATATAAAGCGTATGTCCTCCTCGGTAAGCTGTTTTGTCGACGAGGCATCGTTGCCTATCAACCCGGCGAGCAGTTCGCTTTTCTGCTGTTGCAGCAGCTGGATTTTCTCTTCTATTGTACCGCGCGTAATCATCGAATAGCTAAGCACTTTCTGCTTTTGGCCTATGCGGTGAAGACGGTTTACGGCCTGCTCCTCGGCAGCTTTGTTCCACCACGGTTCAACGATGAATACCGTGTCGGCTGCAACAAGATTCAGTCCTACGCCCCCTGTCTTCAGAGTCATAAGGAACACCTTGCAGTGCTTGTCGTTCTGGAATCGGTCGACAAGACTCTGCCTGTCGCGCGTCGAACCCGTCATGCACACATAGTCGATGCCAAGAGCGTCGAGCCTGTCGCCTACCAGTTCGATTCCGGCTATAAAATTGAAAAAGGCCACCACCTTATGGCCGTTGCCCACAGCCTCGCTCAGATTTTCGACCAACTGCTCAACCTTAGGCGACTTCAACCTTCCGTCACTCAGGCTCTCAGGAACAGATGCTATACGTCGCAGTTCGCTCAAAGCCTGGAACATGACAAACTGCGATTTGTTCACGCCCTCTGCGGCAATGGTACGCTGCACCTGGTCGTAGAAATAACTTCGCCGCTGCTCGTAGAAACGTGCCTGTTCCGAATCCATATCGACGTAGATTGTCTGTTCTATGCGATCTGGAAGGTCTTTGAGCACATCCTTCTTCAGCCGACGGAGCATGAAGGGAAATATCTTTGCGCGTAGGCTGCGCAAGGTGTCCTTGTCGTTGTCCTTCTGAATGGGAACAGTGTATCGGGCGTTGAACTCGTCCAGAGTACCGAACATGGCCGGATTGAGAAAGCGGAATAGGGAATAAAGTTCGGTAAGGTTATTCTCTACGGGTGTTCCGCTGAGCGCAAACCGATGTTTGGCGTTCAGCAGACAGACGGCCTGGGTGACTTGCGCACCGACATTCTTGATGGCTTGCGACTCGTCGAGGATAACCATGTTGAAATCTTCTTTCCTAAAGTCTTCTACGTCATTGCGCACCATTGCGTAGGTCGTCAGAACCACATCTGTCTTCTTGGCCTCGGTCATGTCACGGTCAGAGGAATAATAAGTGTAGACCGAAAGCTGAGGGGCAAAACGCCGAAGCTCGTTCTGCCAGTTGAACAGCAAACTGCGGGGCATCACTATGAGCGACGGCAGTTTCGAATCCTGGGCATGGAGCGTTAGCAGGGATATGGCCTGGAGCGTCTTTCCAAGACCCATATCGTCGGCAAGACATCCGCCCATACCGTTCTTGTAGAGATAGTCCATCCACTTCACCCCATACATCTGATATGGGCGCAGCTTGGCATTTACCTGTTTCAGACTCAGCCGTTCGTCCTTCAGTTTATCGAAACCCTCGAACAACTCACGGTGACGTTTGAACGCGGCACCCTCAAGACGTTGGTTGAGAAGATTCTCCACATCGGGCAAATCGAAGAAAGACACTCTGAAACCGTTCTTACCCCTACCCTTATGAAAGATGCGTTCTAGCCGACGGACATAGCTGTCATCGATAATGGCACGGTCGCCGTCAGAAAGAGTGATATACCGTTGTTTCTTGTATTGCTGTAGAAAAGAGGCAAGCGAAAACGTCTCGTCCCCCAGCGTCACGTCGGCATCGCCTTCGAGGAAATCGATACCCGACCCCAAACTTACTTTCAGCGACGGCTGTACAGCTTTTACTTTATACTCCTTCAACTTGTCTGCACCGAGCAGATGATAGTCGTGTACAAGTTGGGGCAACGAGCGTAGAAGGAACGGTCCGGCTACGTTCTGCGGTATGATGAAAAGCCCGTCTTCTTCGTAGACCTCTTTTCTTGCAGCAGCATTGGGAGCGTAACTCATAATCTTCTTGCTCAGAGCCTCGGCATCGCCGCCATCACTACTATACATGATGTGCCGCAATTCTACCACATGTTCCGGCGTAACCGTTGCAATGTATTGCGGAGAAAAACGCCGGAGAAAGTCAAAATCCATACCAGGGACACTGTAAGTCAGACGTAGATAGAGGGCATTGTCGGCATCGACCTTTTCAAATATAAGTGTCGGCCGAGCCTCTACCCCACTGTCTGACCATTCTACTTCGTAGTCGTCATAATCCAGCGCGACGTTGGTGATGTAAGAGAAGAATACGGAAAAGAACTGTTCCTGCAATTCCAAAGGAATAGTCGATACAAAATATGAAAGCATCCTGTAGTTGCTGCCCAACGACTGTATTGGATAAATAGTGTTTCCTACCATCACGAACGTGTCGGAAAGCAAATGAAAGTCGACTGTCTCGCCGAAACCGCCAGCCATCTTCAGTGCAGTATGCAATTGTTTGCCGTCATTGTCGATGGAGAGCCTGACAGTTGCACAATCCTGCGACACAACGATAGCCGTACCTTTCTGGGTCACCAGATTGATGCAATGCAGAAGTTCGTACAGCAGATACGGATGGTCATGCAAATAGATACGTTCCGGCTCATCGTCCCAAGAAATATCCATGGACATCTCATCCTTTATCCTTTCCAGCGACTGCAGAGTTGCAAGCTCGTGTCCGGAATATTGCCTATAGTCGGGAAATATTTCATTGCCTTTGTCATCAACGACCATAACATACGCCCCTTTGTCGTCGAAGGCTATCTGAAAAAAGCATTTTGTATAGGCTTTGGCCTTACTTTTCCATGGCATTTCGTTTATCTTGAACAGTGGTAGGAAATCTTCTTTTTGTTTATCCATTCAACAAATTTATGTAAATAACACTTTCAGTTAATAAATATTCCGCATCATGCCAATATCAAAGAGGAATGCCACCCAACGTGTAGAGACGCCACTCCGGTGCGTCTCCCTTGTGGAATGCCATCCTGATTCTTGAGCATGAAATGGGTAATGCCCATTGAGGAGACGCACCGGAGTGTCGTCTCTACACGCTGGATGCCCGAAAATTAATACCCAGCGGACGTAGCCGACTGATTAAACTCGTATTGTATTCTATGGCAAAATACGGACATTCATTTCAATTTTATGCAAATTTACTAATAATTGGTGGGTTATCAGTATTATCAGACAAGAAAATAATCGGTAAACTCTCGTTTCATGGCATCAAATGATACATCCTATTTCATTGCCATTATATTGATATTACAGAAATATCAAACCCATTCGCTTATTTCATCAGAACGGGAAACAAACTTTACACCGTTTTAAAGTAGAAACATGAAGCGCGCCGTCGCCCTGCTCACGCCCGACAAGAGCGTCATGTTCACCATCCGCCGCTACGAGGGCGAAGCCTACTACAAAGAAGGGTGACTACCCACAAGCCGCATCGTCATGGGAAGCCGCCCTCAAAGCCAATTCTGACAGCCCAGCCACCCTCTACTACCTCGCCAAAGCCTACGGCCTGTCCGGCAATAAAGAACATGAACGCACCGCCTTCGCCGCCCTCCTCAGATACGCCGCAAACATGAACGGCAAACCCACCGACGACTTCCAGAAGATGATTGACGAAGCCAAGAAGGTTGTATGGAGAATGAGCGAAAGAGGACAGTCCAATTATGGAACAATTTATTTTTGCCAGTTTTTTACAATAATAGATGATGCTTATTCACATAAAATACGCTCCTTCTTCACGTAGCCGACGACGCAAGACATCAGTATCCACATTATGTACATCACATTGACGTTGCCGTAAGGAATGAGCTGCCGCCATACCAGCCGCCTCTCCCGTAACTAGACAACAAGGCATGACACGAGTGCTGCCGAAAGCTTCCTCGTCTGTCGAAATACAGCGTCCTGCCGTCAACAAGTTGCGTAAACCTTTAGGTGTCAGACACCGGTAAGGTATTCCGTGCGACTCGCCTTTCTTATAATGTTCGGGCTTGTGATGTCCGCTGTGGATGTCTATGTAATAGCAATTTCTTCCTATTTCGTCTGGGAACGACTTTCGCGCACGCCAGTCTGCACCGGTAAAGATATAATCGCCTTCAATCCTCCGACTGTCACGCACTCCCAGCAACGATGCTGTTTTCACGACAAACGAGCCACCAAACGTTGCAGGCTGCATGTCGCGCATAGCTTCGAGATATTGTTGGGCTTTACGACGACCGAGAATCATCGCTTTTGAAATTTCCCACGGATTGGTCGTGTCCAAATCAATATGACCGGCATTGCACTGTATAACGTCTGGTCCGACAAAGTTATTACAGAAATGAGTGTCCACCAAAGGATACTTGCCCGTCGCTATCGCTTTGTAGAGAACGCAGTTTTCGTCTTTCCACGTATAAAGATTCGGTCCGTGTTCATAGTTGTACGAATCGACATTGGCAAATGAGAAACACAGACTTGATTTCTGGAATTTGCCTTCTGTTCCATACCCTCGTTTATACTTTGCGCCAGCCCAAACGGCAAGGTCGCCATCACCCGTAGCGTCAACGTACACTCGGGCTTTCAGCCCGACAAGACCTTGCTTATTTGCGACAACAACCATGTCGATAGTATCGTCTGACGACATTTCGACCGAAGCCATACGCGAAAAGAACAAGACATCAACGCCTGCGTCTGTAACCATCTTATCGTAGACTCGCATCAGATATTCGGGATTGATACTTACCCAGTCGAGTTTATTCTTAGGTTCATGAGGCACACCTTTCTTCGACTCATTGAATACGTGTTCGGCCAGTCCACGGTAAATCTTTTTTTCTCCGTCTGAGAACGGACACCATGCCGGTACCATACCTGCCGTACCCATACCTCCGAGCTGACCCATAGCTTCGACAAGAAGAGTCTTTGCCCCTTCTCGTGCAGCCGACACTGCAGCAGTACATCCTGCCGGGCCACCGCCGACGACGATGACGTCCCATCCGCGCTCCACCCTTATGCCCTTTTTCACAACATAGCTTTTACGTTCAGGCTTTGCCGCAGTCGTTGACAAGCCCACTTGTGATGCAGTAGCAGCCAAAGCCATGGCTCCTACCCGTCTTATGAATTCTCGTC
>CALBJK010000087.1 GCA_937892695.1 uncultured Prevotella sp. | reverse complement strand
GGGCTTATCAAGAACCCGGGCGAAGAGAAGTATGCTGTTCTGAGCGACATCCTCGGCGATGAGGACCACCTCGGCGACATGGACTTCAAGACTACCGGTACTAAAGACGGACTGACAGCCACACAGATGGATATCAAGTGCGACGGTCTGAGCTTCGAAATCCTCGAAAAGGCTCTCATGCAGGCCAAGGCCGGACGCGAATACATCCTTTCCAAGCTGACCGAGACCATAGCAGAACCCCGCAAGGAACTCAAGCCTCAAGTTCCGCGCATCATCCAGTTGGAAATTCCTAAGGAGTTTATCGGTGCTGTTATTGGCCCGGGCGGAAAGATCATCCAGCAGATGCAGGAAGACACCGGTGCTACAATCACCATCGACGAAGCCGACGGTGTAGGAAAAGTACAGGTGAGCGGACCAAACAAGGACAGCATCGATGCCGCAATAGGCAAGATTCGTTCGATTGTAGCAATACCCGAAGTGGGCGAAGTCTACGAGGGAACAGTGCGCTCTATCATGCCTTACGGATGCTTCGTTGAAATCATGCCGGGCAAGGACGGACTGCTCCACATCTCCGAGATTGACTGGAAACGCCTCGAAACAGTCGAGGAAGCCGGAATCAAGGAGGGTGACAAGATTAAGGTGAAACTGATGGAAATCGACCCGAAGACCGGCAAGTATAAGCTCTCTCACCGTGTGCTCCTTCCCAAACCCGAAGGCTACGTAGAGCGCGAACGCCGTCCGCGCGGTGAACGTCGTCCTCGTGGCGAACGCCACAACGACCGTTAAGGCTGTTTCTGTCCGAAAGGACAAACGATATTGACAAGTCCCCGCATAGGCTGTATGACCATGCGGGGACTTCTCGGTTAGGCCTGTTTATACTGCCTAATCCTTCTGTCTGGCTTCTATCAGACGGAAGCTTCGTACCGAAACCGACAGTATAAGCAATGTTAAAACACCCGTTCGGGCAAAGGAATATCCTCCCTCAGGTGTTATATATTCAGACAAAGTACCCTAACGGGAATGCTGACAATCGTCAAGGAAGAACAAAGAAACAGATTTATTACAGCAAACCAAACAAACAGAATATGAGAAAAACAATCCTTTTCTTCATGGCTACGCTTCTTATAGCAAGGCCATCCGCCGCTACCGACTACAAGGAACCGGTAGACTATGTCAACCCTTATATCGGCAACATCAGCCATCTGCTCGTGCCGACGTTTGCGACAGTGCAGTTGCCTAACAGCATGTTGCGCGTCTATCCCGCCCGCGCCGACTACACGACGGAGTACGTCGCCGGACTGCCCGTCATCGTAACCAACCATCGCGAACGTTCGGCATTCAGTATCAGCCCGTCACAACGCGACAAGCTACAGCCGGTAGTCAACGTCAACTACGACCACGAGCACATAACACCCTACTCGTTCGAAATCGAACTCGATGACAACACAATGCGGGCACGCTACGCACTATCCCATCAGAGCGCGGTCTACGAACTGAGTTTCTGGCAGAAAAACCGTCCGGCCTACGTCATCATCAATTCGCGACGGGGACGGATGACTATAGGTGACGGGTTCGTCAGCGGCTATCAGCAGGTGACGGACGGCACACGGGTCTATCTGTACGTACAGACCGAGACTGCACCTGTGGAGAAAGGTATCCTCAGCAACGGACATATCGACGCTACACGGACAACTGCCGAGGGCGACAACTCGTGTGCCGTGTTACGCTATGCAGACGGAACAGAACGAGTGAGGTTGCGCTACGGCGTATCGTTCATCAACGAGGAACAGGCCCGCAAGAATCTTCTGCGTGAGCAGAACGGCTACGATGTCGATGCAGTGGCCGCCAAAGGACACAAGATTTGGAACGACGCACTGTCGAAGATACGTATAGAGGGAGGCACTGACGACCAGAAAACCGTACTCTATACGTCGTATTACCGGACGTTCGAACGGCCCGTGTGTCTGAGCGAGGACGGCCGCTACTTCTCGGCTTACGACGGCAAGGTGCATTCGGACAATGGTACGCCATTCTACACCGACGACTGGATCTGGGACACCTACCGTGCCGCCCATCCGCTGCGTGCCCTCATCAATCCTAAAGAGGAGGAGGACATCATCGAGTCGTACCTGCTCATGGCCGAGCAGATGGGGACTAAGTGGATGCCTACATTCCCCGAAATCACCGGCGACTCACGCCGCATGAACTCCAATCACGGTGTGGCTATGGTGGCCGACGCGCTGCACAAAGGGCTGAAGGTAGATGCCAAACGGGCATTCGAGTACTGCCGCCGGGGCATCGAGGAGAAAACTCTCGCCCCATGGTCGGGAGCCAAGGCTGGCTGGATAGACAGCTTCTACAAGGAGCACGGCTACATTCCGGCCCTGCGCGAGGGCGAGAAAGAGACCGACCCCAACGTCTCCGGATTTGAGAAACGTCAGCCCGTGGCCGTCACCCTCGGCACGGCCTACGACGAGTGGTGTCTGTCAAGAATCGCCGATTTCATCGGTGATGAGAAGGCAGCAGAGCACTATCGCAAGCTGGCTCTCAACTACCGCACCATCTACAATGCCGAGACTGGCTTCTTCCATCCCAAGGACAAGGACGGCAACTTTCTGCAGCCGTTCGACTACCGCTTCTCGGGTGGAATCGGAGCGCGCGACGCTTACGACGAGAACAACGGCTGGACATACCGCTGGGATGTGCAGCACAACTTCGCCGACCTCGTGGCTTTGATGGGCGGACGCGACAAGTTTGCCGTCAATCTCGACCAGACTTTTGCCGAACCGATGGGTCGCGGCAAACGTGAATTCTACGAACAGCTGCCCGACCAGACCGGCAACATCGGCCAGTTCTCTATGGCCAACGAGCCGTCGCTCCACATACCGTATCTCTACAACTACGCAGGACAGCCCTGGAAGACCCAAAAGCGTATACGTCAGGTGCTAAAGACATGGTTCCGCAACGACGTTATGGGCATTCCGGGCGACGAGGACGGAGGCGGACTGACCTCATTCGTAGTGTTCTCATCGCTCGGTTTCTATCCCGTCACACCCGGATTCGCCACCTACAACATCGGCAGTCCGCTGTTCAATGATATAAAAATCGCGCTTCCATCGGGCAAAACCTTTGAGATAGAAGCCAAAAACTGTTCGGACGAGAACAAGTATATCCAGAGTGCGACGCTCAACGGCAAGCCTCTCGACCGGCCCTGGTTCACCCACGACGACATAAAGAATGGAGGCAGACTCGTGCTTGTCATGGACCGTCACCCAAACAAATCGTGGGGTGCCGACCCTACAGCCGTGCCGCCGTCGATGTCAGAAAACAAATAGGATACCGATGAAATGTGCATTTTAGCATAGGAACGTCCATTTCATCGAATTGAAAGGAGAAACTATCTACTATAATCGAGTAGGAGGTAAACACTAATCATAGGTGTTTATCTCCTACTTTCGTGTT
>CALBJK010000086.1 GCA_937892695.1 uncultured Prevotella sp. | reverse complement strand
AGAAGACATGGTCATGGAACAGTGTCTATTCGGCTGCCGAATATATTTACGACATAAACAACAATGCCGACGACTGGCTCATGACTCCTACCTTCAAGCTCGAAGGCGGCAAGGTCTACACCGTCACCTTCAAGACATGGCGCAGATTGTCATCGTTCCCAGAGAAGCTCGAAGTGAAGTACGGCAAGGGAATCACTGCCGCCGACATGACCGAAACGCTTGTAGAAGGCTTCGAAGTTCCGGTTTCCAAAACTGTCATCTCCAAAGATATCGTAATGGAAGAGGATGGTGAAATAAACTTAGGCTTCCATGCCATAAGCGATGCCAACAATTACGCATTATATGTTGACAGTATCTGCGTGAGTGCAGGCAAGGCTACCACAGCTCCAGGTGCAACAACCGACCTCAAGGTGATTCCGGACGCTTCGGGCGCACTCTCTGCCAAGGTTAGCTTCACCGCTCCTGACAAGAACTATGCAGGAAAACCCGGCAAGGATCTTACAAAGGTTGAAGTACTGCGCGACGGTGAAGTAGTGAAGACATTCGACGCTCCCGCCAAGGGTGAAGCCCTGTCGTTCGACGACGCTGTCGAGAAACCCGGAGCCTACTCTTACGCTGTCGTTGCATACAATGCCGACGGACAGGGAGCAACCTCCGCTGCAGTCACAGTATATATCGGCGAAGACACTCCGCTGCCGCCATCTGGCATCAAGGCAGCCGACAAGCAGACAGCCGTAGGTCTGTCGTGGAGCCCGGTAGCCGGTGTCGGTGCAAACGGAGGTATAGTGAAACCTGAAAACGTGAAGTACCGCGTTTATAACCTTACTACAAACGAATACGGAAGCACTGTCCTTGGCGATGTGCTGGGCGAAACCGCTTCTACATCGTTCGACGTGGAGGTCAATACCACCGAAGGCGAACAGAATCTGCTGCAGTATGCACTCGATGCTTACAGCAGTGTAGGCGAGAGCAATGCAAAAATCACTCCTGCCGTTCTGAGCGGTAAGGCTTACGACCTTCCGTTCGTGGAAGGATTCGCCGCAGCGGGTCTGAGCTACGACATGTGGTGGACATCAAGAAAAGGCAGCACTTCGTTCAATCTCTCTAAAGACAACGATGCCGACGGGGACGGAGGTTCAGCTTTGTTCTCTGCATACGAAGCTGCCGATTCGGCATGGCTCAACAGCGGTAAGATTGCCTTGGCCGGTGCCAAGAAGGCCTCACTTGTGTTCAGCCACAAGTCTGAACCGGGAAGTGCCGTCAGCCTGACAGTACAGATACAGAAAGCCGACGGAACCGTGGACGACCTCAAGACATTCGACTATGCTACAATGACCGGAGACGGAAGCTGGACAAGCGAGCTGCTCGACTTGTCGGCGTATGCTTCGGAGCCGTACGTCATCGTCAAGTTCCTCGCCACGGCCGGCGAGAGCGGTGTCGGCATACCTCTCTATATAGACCACGTGGTGGTGAGCGACCTCAACGACTACGACCTTGCAGCTTCTCTGTCACTGCCTAAGAACGGCGTGACGAAGGGTTCGAAGGCCAAACTGGGCGTGAAAGTCGAGAATCAAGGCTCTAAGGGTGCCGCCAACTACACCGTGAAGCTTTCTGTCGACGGCGAGGTGTTAGCTTCTCAGGAAGAAAGCGGTGAGCTGGGCTCGTTTGAAAGCAAGACCTACGAGTTTGACTATGCTCCGACCGTATTCGCTGAAGGCGATGCCGCCAAAGTAAAGGCCGAAGTGGTGTTCGAGGCCGACGAAAAGACCGAGAACAACGTTGCCGAAGCCGACCTTGCTCTGGCCGAACCGAATCTGACAAAGCCGGAGAGCGTTACAGCCCAGGCCGACGGTTCGAACGTGGAAGTGGCATGGACTGTTCCTTCAGCAAGCGAGGAGACTATTACCGACAGCTTCGAAGACTATGATTCTTGGGCTACGTCGTTCGGCGACTGGACAACAGTAGACGGCGACGGTGGTACCTGCCAGGGTCTCTTCCAGAGCATCTCTTACCCGACCCAGGGCACTCCGTTCGCATTCACCGTGTTCGACCCTGAAGACATGTACGCAGGCATAACAGAACAGTCTCCTGAGTTTGCCGCCCATACTGGCAGCAAGTATCTTGCAGCTGTCTACTCTACAGAAGGTCAGAATTTCGTAAACAACGACGACTGGCTTATCTCTCCGTCGCTCTCCGGCAAGGAACAGACCGTATCGTTCTGGGTAAGCAACATGAACACCGATGATACCAAATATCCTGAAAGTTTCGATGTTCTGGCTTCGACTACCGGAACCGACGTGGCCGACTTCACCAAGATTGGTGACAGCTACACCGTGTCTGACGGCGCATGGACAGAGATAACTGTAACTCTGCCTGCCGGAACGAAGTACTTCGCAATCCATCACAATACTGACAAGGACAACTCGTTCTTCTTCATGGTGGACGACGTGACATTCACAATTGGTTCTGCCGCTCCTTCAAGCTTCAACGTTTATCGTGACGGAGTGAAGGTGGCTACAGCCAAGGCCGACGACAGGAGTTTCACTGACAGCGATGTACCCGAAGGCCGCCACGTATATTCTGTGACAGCAGTCTATGACAAGGGCGAGTCGATGCCTGTAAGTGCCGAAGTAGACGTTACCACCGGCATAAGCAAGATTGAAGCCGACGCTGACGGACTGTACACAGTCTACACACTCGAAGGCAAACTCGTAGGCAAGGGCTTGCGCTCGCTCGACAAGCTGCCGCGCGGAGTGTATGTCATCAACGACAAGAAGGCAGTAGTAAAGTAGTTTCTTCAGAAAGATAATTTCCATCGGGCTGCATTTCCTGATGGAATCCAAAACCCGAAAGGGGGCGTGCCTCAGGCACGCCCCCTTTCGGGTTTCCACCTATAAAAATATATAAGAAGGTCGGCATTTTTAGTTTTTCAGAAAATATGGTTTGCATAAAGTAAACACAATATGTGGATTATCCCCATTTGGAATAAGGACAGATAATGAAGACTTTATTGACTACTGAAAAATGGATATTTTTTATTTTCTGACGTTACCGAACCTCCATCCCAGTCCAAGCATGAGATGATTCGGATTTTTAAAATCGTCTATGCTATAGCCGATGTGCATGAACAATCTGCGGGTGACATTGAGCTTCAGAGCCATAATTTCGTACAGACCACGTAGGTCTCCTTTGGCGTTGATGACGTTTGTGCCGATGCCGATGTTGATTGTAAAATATGGCATAACAAACTCTGCACGGGCCGACAGCCCCAGAGCCATTTGATTTATCGGCCGAGGTGCACGATAGTAGTCGAGACTGTTGTCCGACCCTCCGATGTCCGTAATGTGGTCTTCCATGTAAAGGTTTGCACTGCGGTCGTACACTCCGTCGAGCGACACACCGGCGTTCAGCCAGTGGTTGATGTTGTACATGGGATTGAAGTTGAATCCCATCACGGCATAAGAGCCTGGCAGGGCGTAGGTGTCCTGTCCGATGTACACTCCTCTGCGCCGCCACGCCCCATACAACACGAGGTCGTAGGTGATGCGCCGTATGAACTCCGGTATAGGTTTCTCCGTAGTTTTTTCCTTTCCGATAGGGCTGCGTCCGATGTAGCAGACCATTCCCAGTCTTATACCGATGGTGTTCAGTCCGGCATTTGGAAATTGTGTATTACCGTTAGAAAAATGGCTCAGCGATACTCCGGCGTTGATGTCGGCGTAGCGTGACAGACGGTAGGCCAGATAGAAGTCGGCATCGATATAGGCTGTCACCTTGGAACCGATGACACGGTTGTCGCGGTTGGTGTCATAGTTGTAGGGATTCCACCCCATCGTCAATCCCAAATTCCATTCATAGTTGAACGTCAATAGGCGCGACAGCGAAGCTATGCGTGCTCCCTGAAACATGTATACCGATATAGGGTTGCCCAGTTGTGGATTGAACTCATGCCATGCAACTCCGATACCTTGGTACACGCCGCGATAGATATGGGCTTTCTCGCTTCCTTCGGGAGGCATGAAGGCATATTTCAGCTTGGCGGTGGAAGCATGGTTCATCGTGCGCCGCTCAGGATTGTTGCCGTTAAGAAAGTCGTTGGTGTGGATTATTGTCGAAGGCAAAACGTCGGCTTCGATGCAGTGGACAATTCTGTCAGGCGTGGACAGAGTAGGGGGGCAGTATATAGCCGAATCAGTCGGGCTGACGGTAATGGCCGTGTCATCGGGTTCGACAGAACGGTGAACTAAAATCCTTGCTGTGGCTCCGGTTGCAGCTACAGCAAGGATGAGAGTTGTCAGTTGAAATCTCTTATTCAAAATAATAGAGGAATGTGGCTATTCCGGTAAGGGCTTTCTTTGGCGAATCCTTTATCTCGATAGCAAATTTTATCTGTGCCTTGGTGATGCCACGCAAGTTCTCGATGGAGTGAAGGTCGGCAACGAGCCGGATAGATTCCCCTGACTTCACGGCTTGTCCGAACTTCATCTTGTCCATGCCATAGTTGACCATCATCTTCAGGTTCTTTACTTCGATTATCTGGTTCCATAAATAGGGCAGCATCGACAGTGTGAGGTAGCCGTGCGCAATAGTGGTACGGAATGGACTTTCCTTCTTGGCACGTTCAGTGTCGACATGTATCCACTGATGGTCGAGAGTGGCGTCGGCAAAGCTGTTGATGCGTTCCTGAGACAATTCCACATAGTCGGAAACACCGATGTTCTTGCCCAAAAGGGCGGCAAATTCGTCGTAGTTGTTAATAATTCTTTTGCTCATTTTTTTATTTTGTTGTTATTCTCTTGGCATGTTGGCATGAAGGCTGCCCGCTTAACTTAGTCGTGGCGTTCCGTACACATCCATGAGTGGCGGTTTCTGTCTAAGCCTCGTCGCTGCTGTAAAGAAACGGTTTCAGAGGATCAGAATAGTCGAACAGTTCTTCATTACGGAAGAAACGGCGTATTTCTACCTCGGCATTTTCAGGGCTGTCAGAAGCATGTATCACGTTTTCCTGACCACTCACGGAGTAGTCGCCGCGTATTGTTCCGGGAAGTGCCTTCCGTCCGTTTGTCGCTCCGGTCATGGCTCTCACCACTTCGACGACATCCTTGCCTTCAAGGCAGCATGCAACCACCGGAGCTGCCATCATCGATGCTTTCACGAGAGGAAAGAAGGGCCGGTCAGCAAGGTGGGCATAATGTTCGTTGAGCAGTTCGTCGCTGAGCTGCATCATTTTCAGACCTACAATGCGCAGGCCTTTTTTCTCGAAGCGGCTGAGTATCTCGCCAGCCAGACGGCGCTGTATCGTGCAGGGCTTCAGTAGGATGAGCGTTCTTTCCATAATAGTGTTGTTTTAAATAGGGTTTCGTAAATGATTTTGTACAAGATAAGTTACAGAATGCAACTTCTATTACATCCGTTTGCACATATCTTTGTTTACAAAATTATGAAAACAAAATAAAAACACAAAGCAATTAATCTTTATTAAGAAAGACAAATTCGATATTTGATTGTCGATTCTGGTTGAACATCTATTGCCGTATTAGTTTTCATCTGTCAACTGTCCCTTTTCCGGGGAGAAGCTTACGCCTATCTTTTAGAGGGTGCAGCCGTTTGAAGCGTATGGCGCAGCACATGCCATTATCCTCTATCTGCTTCAGTGCTTCTTCAGCAGTGCTGTCGAGCTTGGACTAGAGGATGTACACGTACTTGTCGGTCTTGTCCACATAGACGTACCTTTCCTCTTTATTCTTGACTTTTTTATATTTGGAATTAAACCCGGACAACAATAAAAAAGCCACCGCTCTCAACGAGCAATGGCTTGTTTATGTTTAACTTAAAAATTTCTTTCTAAAACGATTTAGAAACCTCACGGTCTTCAATCGTTACCTGTTAAACAATCGTTCAATTTACCTTAAACCTAATAACTAAAAACCTAAATCTATTACTAACCTAAACAATCTATTAACCTTTTGACGTTGCAAAGATACTGCTGTTTGCGCAAACAGACAAACAATTCCGTATAAAATAGCGTCTTTTTATCACTTTTTTTGATTAGTGTCAATAAAACACCATTTTCTTCACAGTTTCTTAACATTGTTACATTTATGTTTACGCTCTATGCTTAAGGCAAAAACATCAGACAACTCAGCCGCAGGTTTTTGTATGGTTGCAGCAGCGAATTCGGTAGCAGTGATGAAGCCATAATTTGGCTGTTATCTCTAATTTTATCCGGGCGATGCTGTTTACTCAGAAAAAATGAGTAAGTTTGTACTTAAATAGGACATTTCTGTAATATGCGTGTACTTTTAGTCAATACGAACGAGCGTACGGGTGGAGCTGCCGTGGCAGCCAACCGTCTGATGGAAGCTCTGAAGAACAACGGAGAAAAAGCCAAGATGCTGGTGGCCGAGAAAGAAAGCGATCGCATCACTGTCGTAGGACTGGATCATGCCTGGCGGCAGCGATGGCATTTTTTGTGGGAGCGCTGGTGCATATTCAACAAGCTTCATTTCTCCCATAACGGACTTTTCGACATTGATATTGCCAATTCGGGCAATGACATAACCGGGCTGAGAGAATTCAAGGAGGCCGACATCATACATCTGCATTGGATCAACCAGGGTATGCTCTCGCTTGGGGGCATACGCAAGATTCTGCGTAGCGGCAAGCCTGTTGTATGGACGATGCACGACCTTTGGCCCGCGACAGGCATCTGCCATTATGCCCGTGGGTGTGAAGCCTTCAAGACCGGATGCCATAACTGTCCGCTGCTTCCGGGCGGTGGAGGAGATACAGACCTTTCTTATAAGGTGTGGCAAAAGAAGAAAAATCTATATGCCGGAAGCAACATCTTCTTTGTCACGTGCAGCCGTTGGTTAGAATCACAGGCCAAACAGAGCGCACTGCTCACGGGACAGCGCGTGACGAGCATACCCAACACCATCGACACCCACGTGTTCTGTCCTGAAGACAAGGCAGAAGCCCGTCTGAGAGTCGGTCTGCCAGCCGACAAGCGTATAATCCTCTTCGTGTCGCACAAGGTGACCGACAAGCGCAAAGGTATGGACTACTTCATCAAGTCGCTACAGAAACTCGCTGCCGACAATCCTGAAATGAAGGAAAATACCGTCGTGGCCGTAATGGGCACTCATTCCGAAGATGTGGTGTCGTCACTGCCATTCACCACCTATCCGCTGGGTTACATCGAAAACGACCATTCCATAGCCGATGTCTACCGTTCGTCTGATGTCTACGTGCTTCCTTCGCTCGAAGACAATCTGCCCAATACCATAATGGAGGCTCTTGCGTGCGGTGTGCCGTGTGTAGGATTCCATGTAGGAGGCATACCCGAGATGATTGACCACCGCCAGAACGGATACGTGGCCAACGTAAAGGATACCGACGACCTCGCCGCAGGCATAGAGTGGGTGCTGTGCGAAGCCGACCGCGAGGCTCTGTCGGCATCGGCAGTCCACAAAGTGGCTCTCAACTATTCGCAGCAGAGCGTTGCAATGAAGTACATCGAGGTTTACAGCGAAATATCTGCTCTGAAAAAATACATAAGATGATAAAATTCTCAATCATAACGTGCACCTATAATGCAGCATCGTTCCTTCAGCGCACGCTTGACAGTGTAGAAGACCAGACATGGATGGCCGTGGAGCACATCATCATGGACGGGGCTTCGACTGACGGAACCGCCGACATGGCCCGTCGCTACAAGCGTGAGAGCAAAGCCGAAGGACACGACATAGTAGTCGTTTCGGAGCGCGACCGGGGACTTTACGATGCCATGAACAAGGGCATAGACATGGCTACTGGCAACTATGTGCTGTTTCTCAACGCCGGAGACACGCTACCTTCTGAGGATACTCTGGACATTGTCGCATCGTCGGTGCCCGACGGCAATCTGCCAGCTGTCATCTACGGTGACACCGATATAGTTGACAACGAAGGCCGCTTCCTGCGTCATCGTCGTCTGTCACCGCCCGACGAACTGACGTGGCGGTCGTTCCGCTACGGAATGCTCGTGTGCCATCAGACTTTCTACGTCCGCACCGATCTGGCCAGGACAACGCCATACGACCTGAACTACCGTTTTTCGGCAGACATCGACTGGTGCATACGTATAATGAAAAAGGCAGCCCGGAAAGGACTGCCTCTGTTACGTGTGCCAGAAGTGCTGGTTAACTATCTCGATGGAGGCATGACCTCCAAAAACCATCGCGCCTCGCTGCTGGAACGTTTCTATATCATGCGCAGCCACTATGGGCTGGCCGTCACTCTTGTCATGCATGTCTGGTTTGTGATAAGAGGACTGAAGGGAAAGCTCGGGAAGCGCAGATGACAGAGCCAAGCGATTGATTACTTCATTTTCGTACCTTGAGCGTGCAGTTTCGGCGATGATTCTACCGGTGTGCCGGTAGTGGTGAACACATTGCGCACGATGGTCGTATTAGGGTATCCCGTTTCGTCAACGCCAGCCACGGCAATACCGTATTGGGTGCCGGGCGACAGCCAATATTCCCATGTCTGGTATCCATTCTTCAACGGTTCTATGCCGCTTGATGCCCCATCATAGATAAGCTGACTATCTTGCGGTCGTCATCGAATATGTCGTCAGGAAACTGCACCAGCACCGGCCACCACGTATCGTTGTTGGTCGTCGTGACAGTGACTGTGGCCGCATCGTCGCTTATGTCGGTTACGCTGATACTTATCTTATTGTCAGACTGGGGTCTTTGCCCTGTAGTAAACGTTCGTTCTGCTACCTCCGAAAGAGAATGTCAGCTGCCGTCTACCGCTACCGCGAACGCTACGTATTCAGTAAGAGGCCCAAGGTTTTTGTATCCGACCTTAGAGTCGCCCGTCTTTGGACCTCCGAGCAGCTGATACACTACAACGTCCTTAATGACTTCATTGTATTCGGCCTGAGCATTCAGATACGTGTCAAACGTGTTTTCTCCCGGTTTCTTATATTTGTCCCATTCCTCTTTAAGTACGAGGTAGGCTACATAAGTCTGTTCCTTGTCTGACGGCACCACACTTACCGTAGCGTTCTCCTGGTCTACTTCGACCGTGATGTCCATGGCCACGTCGGTTTTCTTATAAGTGATGCTGTCGATGTCACTGGTCAGCACTTGCTGTACTTGCCGTCCTTCGTATGTATTGTGAGAGCCTGTTGTGCACCGGCTGTTGCCGTTATGGCGAGCAACAAAGCCAAATTTATAGTTCTTGCTTTCTTGATGTCCATTTTTCCGAGTTTTTTAATTTGCCGGTTTTACGGCAGGTTTTTCTCTTTAGTGTGTGACGTACTATTGTTTGCTTTTCGTGCACAGTATTGGGCTTTGCTGCCATTGGCGGTTCAGCTCCGCCGAAAGCTTTCACTGTCACAGGCGAACAGACAGCTCCGTTCTTGTTGATGAATGCCGCAACAATATACCCTTGCGACCCGCTGCCCAGACCTTCGTAGAGAGCACTGGTCGTGCCCTTGACAGCCGATGACGCGAGATATCCCTCAACACCCTCGCCTGAAGCAAGATAGTCGTAAAGGGCTGAAGAAATAGAATTCTGCATGTTCTGCTCTATTGTCTGTCCTTCGGCCAAATCCTTTTTAAGGATGTAGCCTGCTGTGTAATACCTGTCGGGGTTTTCAGGCGTAAAAGTTGCGTTTACATTGCCGTCCTTTTCCTCAAGAGTTATGGCCACAGTCTTGTCGGTCTTGTCACTGACGGGCTGTGTGGCGAATACCTTTTTATATAAAGGGGTGGTCTGTTTGCCATTACTGTCGAGTCCGTATGCCCACAACACATATTCGGTGTCAGGCGAGAGCGGAACACACCAGTCCTCCCACGAACCTTGCATCAGAAACGATGCCAGAATGTCGCTCAGCGTCATGCCGTAACCGTCGGCCAGCTCCTGATAGTATTTCAGGTCATCGGCCACGACATCTGCATCCGATGCATACTTGTCAAACTCCGACTTTTCCAGATACATGACATTATAAGTAATATTTTCGTCTTTTGGAGCAACAGCATATTTGGCGTAAAGCTCTGATACCTCGGGCAATTCAATGTTGAAAGCAGATTCTTCAGCCTTTTCTTCTATGGTCATACTGTCTATGTCCTCAGTAGACAGCACTTTCTTGGTACCGTCTTTCAGATGGATTGTCATTTCATACTGCGCCGAGGCTATGGCCGGTACGGCAAACATTAGAACGGACATGACCGATTGCCGCAAAACTACAGCATTACATCCGAGTGTAAAATGCGGAAATGTATTTTTTTTGTTCATAGCAATTATTATAAATAAAATTTTAATGTCTGCAAATTTAGTTAATATTGTCTACGTATCAAAATATACGAATGTCATTTCTTCGTCAAGATAACTTAAAACCTGTTTTTATTGACATAGAGCAATAAATAAAACTAAATTTGAATAAATTGTTGCAGTTAAAGGAATTTTACTTACCTTTGTGGATAAATGATGCGCGTTGCCGTGCATTTGAAATGGGTTTACAAATAACAAAAATATTCTAATATATGGAAAAAATCCACAATTTCATTCTCATTTCCACAACTCTTGCTTTAGCTTTGACCATGCCGAAGAATGTCTTAGCATTGTCTCAGACACAGCGTACGGTTAAAATAAAGCTACCTCTGCCTAAGGCTGCCACCTGGAAACATTCGGCCAAAAGGACACACAGCAGGCAATCACAGACACGCGACATACTGAAATCAGCGGGCGACGGCCGCGAGCTTTGGGCAAATATTGTCTATCAGAAATCGTGGAACGGTGACGACCGGAGCGGTGTTTATTCTTTCGATGCGGCACCGCCAATGACAATGGCGTGGAAAGGAGGAGAAGGCATAGAGGCCAACGGAGGAAGTGCTCTGGTGGGCGACATTCTCTACGTGATGGAGGAAAACCGCGATACCGGCATCCCCAATCTTGCTGACAACACAGTTTGAGGGAGGCTCATTCTCAGGCAAGGTTTCGTTCGTTATGCCTTCCGCTTCTTTCGGGGGAGAAAAACTTACAGGCAGCCTTACTTACTCTGTCAAGCTGAACGGCACCGAAGTTTCTTCCGGTACTGCTGAAGCCGGAAGCGAAGTTCATGCCGACATAAATGCGGAAAAAGAAGGTGTGGCCAAGATTACGGTAACTGCCACTAATGAAAAAGGAGAGAGTCCGAAAGCCCACACGGCTGTCTTCGTAGGGTTCGACACTCCTGCCAAGACCGACGTTACCGATCCTGCCGCAACGTGCCTTTACAGGCTTTGAACGCCGACGACTGGCTCATCACTCCGCCTATATTGAAGGGAGGACACACTTACCTGTTCGCATTCAACGCCCTGCCGTACGACGGATCGTTGAGGGTGGAACGTCTCGAAGTGAAGTGGGGCAATGCTCCTACAGCCGAAGCCATGACTTAGGAAATACTGCCTGTGACCGAACTCGACTACGAGGGCAAACAACTGTTTGAGAAAGAAATAATGCCATCCGTGGACGGCGAGTACTATATCGGGTTCAATAGCGTCAGTCCGGCCAACAGCTACACAATATCCATTGATGACATAAGTTTGTCGGAAACAACTTCTTCTGACATAGATGAACTGACCCAAAGCCGACAGTCCGACTTCAAGGTTTACAGCATTGACGGCAAGCTCTCAGCCAATGACAGACAGTCATCAGCTAAGCTGAAACCAGGAGTCTATGTGGTTGACGGTAAGAAGATTCTTATAAAATGAATACAAGGGACATAAATTTTTAAAATAATCATTTAACTAACTTAATTTATGAAACATTTATCACTACTTATTTTATTGGTTCTTGCCGTAACAGGTTTGTCGGCACAGACGGAAGAAACTAAGGAAGCTATGGTCGTCGAAACAAAAGGCGGCGAAAGAGTCGAGTTCTATTTCGACCAAAAGCCCGTAATGACATTCCTGTCCGAGGATGTCAGCATCGCCTCTGACGACAAGACCGTGCAGTATCCCATGTCCGATGTAAAGCGCGTGTTCTTCGATAAGATAGCAACCGGTCTGTCAAAGACCGAAGCTGAGAGTGTGCGCTTCTTCTTCGACGGCGACATGCTGCGTGCCGAAGGTCTTAAGCCCCAATCCGTGCTTGCCGTCTATACGGTCGGAGGCAGCCTTGTGGCAAAGACTGTCACAGCTTCGGACGGCACAGCCAGACAGTCGACCGCAGCCCTGCAGAAAGGTATGTACATAGTAAAGGCTGATAAGGTAACATACAAATTCTTAAAAAAATAATACGATGAAGAAATATATAGCTGGAACGCTGTGCGCATTTCTTTTCTCTCTGACAGCGACAGGTCAGGACGTACAGCGCAAAATGAAGATAAAGCTCAAGTCTGGCCAGACCGTAGATTACGTCACCGACCAGATTGAAAAGGTTTCGTTTGTCGACGGCACTCTTCTGGCCGACGACATGATAAGCGTGACCGATGTAGGCAAAGACCGCTTCACGTTCAGCATAAAGACAGACAGCCAACCTTACAGGTTCGTAGCCGTAGAGCAGGCCATGTTCGGCACATATACGCCTGAAGAGGCTATACAGCCCAGACCGACTATACCTACGAATGGGTGGACGGACAGACTTACAACGGCGAGCCGATAAGCGTCAAGCCCGGAGTGGGGTATGCCGTACTTGGCGGTCACGTGCGACGCTGAAGGTAAAGAACTTACCAAGACCTTTGAAGTGGAAGTGGCAGTAGGCGTGGACGAACATTCGGCTCAGGAATACCGACGGCTCAAACGTCTCGTAATCACGGGTTACCAGTTTGCCGAGGAAGACATACCCTACTACTCACCTGATTATCTGAAGCAGTACGGCTACTGGGCTAACAATCCTTCGCTGATGTACCGGGACTACGGACCGAAGATTTTCCTCGAAATAGGCGAAGGTGATAAGGTGACTGTACCCACAGCCCGTAACACTCCGCTTGCAGGCTATTCTAACGAATGGAACTTCATCGGAATGGACTATGATAACAGGAAGATAACGGCTGTAGCCTTCCCGGTGACAGTATCGGACGACCGCAACACGCTGACCATAAAAGAGTATGACGCAAGCACAAATATGTCATTTGGAGTCTACCGTCCTGCCGTCATGGTGAAACAAACACAAATATGGAACGTGGCCGTCACAGACATCGTTATGACACGCAAATAAGGATTTTCAACCAACAAAAATGCAGGACTACAATCGCAGCCCTGCATTTTTTATTGGTGAGCATTCGTTTCGTGTCCCTACATTCTTTCTGGTACCTCTATGCCGAGCAGAGCCATACCGTTGCGCAAAGTCTTGGCCACATTACGGGCAAGCACCAGACGCACGGCCTTCTCATCCTCGTTGTCGGCTCCGAGAATGCTGTAGTCGTGATAGAACTGGTTGAACTCCTTGGTCAGTTCGTAGCAGTAGTTGGCTATGCCGCTGGGCGAATAGTCTTTGCCGGCCTGTTCTACAGCAGCACCGAATTCGCTTATCTTCTGGATCAGTTCAGTCTCCTTCTGATTGACGGGCATTGTAGGGGCGAGCTTTTCTGGCAGTGCGATACCTTCGGTCTCGGCCTTGCGCAGGATAGAACGGATGCGGGCGTAGGTGTACTGGATGAACGGTCCTGTGTTGCCGTTGAAGTCGATGCTCTCTGCCGGATTGAACAGCATGTTCTTGCGGGCATCCACTTTCAAGATGAAGTATTTAAGAGCACCCATACCCACGATGCGGGCGATTTCGTTGCGCTCAGCATCGGTCATGTCCTTAAACTTACCTAGTTCTTCGCTCGTGCGGCGTGCGTCGTCAATCATTGCGGCAATAAGGTCGTCGGCATCGACGACAGTACCCTCACGGCTCTTCATCTTGCCGTTGGGCAGCTCTACCATTCCGTAAGAGAAATGTACCAGTTCCTTGCCCCATTTGAATCCGAGACGGTCGAGCAGGATAGAGAGCACCTGGAAGTGATAGTTCTGCTCGTTGCCCACGACGTAAATCATCTTGTCGATGGGATAGTCGGCGAAGCGCATCTCGGCCGTGCCGATGTCCTGGGTCATGTACACCGATGTGCCGTCAGAGCGGAGCAGCAGCTTCTGGTCGAGTCCGTCCTTTGTGAGGTCGGCCCAGACACTGTTGTCCGGTTTGCGGAAGAACAGTCCCTTTTCCAGTCCCTCTTCCACCTTCTTCTTTCCTATGAGGTAGGTGTTCGACTCATAATATATCTTGTCGAAGCCTACGCCCAGAGCCTTGTAGGTCTGGTCGAATCCGGCGTATACCCAGTCGTTCATCTTCTTCCACAGGGCGCGTACCTCAGGGTCGCCCTTTTCCCATTTCACGAGCATGGCGTGAGCCTCTTTGATGAGCGGTGCTTCGTCTTTGGCCTTTTTCTCAGCATCCTCTTCGCCCATGCCTTCAGCTATATACTGGGCTTTTAGTTCTTTCACTTCTTCGCGGTAGTGCTTGTCAAAGGCCACGTAGTAGTCGCCGATGAGGTGGTCACCTTTCTTGCCGCTCGACTCCGGGGTCTCGCCGTTGCCCCATTTTAGCCATGCGAGCATCGATTTGCAGATATGTATGCCTCGGTCGTTGACGATGTTGGTCTTTACCACGCGGTTGCCGTTGGCTTCCATTATCTGTGCGAGCGACCATCCGAGCAGGTTATTGCGGACATGCCCGAGGTGGAGAGGCTTATTGGTGTTTGGTGACGAATATTCTATCATCACCAGAGGTGCGTCCTTGGCCGGAGTCTTCTCGCCGTACTTCGGGTCGGCATCGATGGCATTGAGTAGTTCTATCCATGCTGCCGACGAGACACTTAAATTGAGAAATCCCTTTACCACATTGAATCCTGCCACGGCTGGTTCGTTTTCCTTTAGCCACTGTCCTATCTCTTGTGCTGTATCCTCTGGTTTCTTTTTGGATATGCGCAGGAAAGGAAATACCACGAGTGTCAGACTTCCTTCAAACTCCTTCTTTGTTTTCTGTAGCTGTACCATCTTTTCGGGCACATCCTGCCCATACAGCTCCTTGACGGCCTTGATTACCGACGAACTTATCTGTTTCTGTATGTCCATTAGTTTGATTTTTCTTTTTGTTTGCAAAGTTAGTGCAAATCGAGTTGAGAACAAAATGAACTAGTTCATTTTTTATCCCGAGTGCAGCCTGACTTATTAAAAGTTAGTGCAAATCGAGTTGAGAACAAAATGAACTAATGTAAAAAGACACAATAAACAGCGCAAAAGAACGTTTATCGAGCAAGACACGTAATTTTATCTTACATGCAAAAAGAACTGTCCATACTTCTGCCGTCATACAACAATGTCTGTGATGAGCTTGTCAAGACATTGCAACACCAATGCGAAGAATGTGAGGCTTCATGCGGTTTGCGCTACGAAATAATAGTGGCCGACGACGGCTCCACCGACACTTCATCCGTAGAGCAAAACAAGATTATAAACACCATTCCGCATTGCCGTTACATAATAAGGGAAAGAAATGAAGGAAGGGCAGCCATACGCAATTTTCTCGCACGCCAGGCACGTTACGACCGTCTGCTGTTCATCGACAGCGACCTGATGGTACGACACTGCGGTTACATACGCCGTTACATCGAATCATCAGGCTCGGATGTCGTCTATGGAGGATATGTAATACATTGCGACCTCGGAAGCATGAGTTCAAACCTACGTTTCATCTATGACAGTTCAAATACGCGCAACGGCAATGCCACCGAAAGGAACAAGAAACCTTATTCTGATTTTCATACTTCCAATTTCGTAATCAACAGGAATGTCATGTTGCGGTTTCCTCTCGACGAACGTTTCAGACGCTACGGCTATGAAGACGTACTGTTAGGAAAGACTTTGAAAGAAAACCGTATATCCATCAGGCACATCGACAATCCGCTCAGTTTTGAAAATTTCGATTCCAACCACGCATTCGTGGCCAAAACAGAAGAAGGCATACAGACCCTGCACGACTTTGAAGACGAACTGCGTGGATATTCGTCTGTCATAGCAGCTGGCGAAAAGATAAAACGATTAGGACTCCTACCGATGGCAGATATGGCATACCGACAGTTCGTACATAAAATCAAACGCAAACTGACCGGCAATGAACCGACAGTTTTCCTGTTCAACATGTACAAGCTTCTGCTTTTCTGCCACTTGAAAGCAGAAGACATACAAAAAGACAACAACAAATATCAAACACAATGAAGACAAGGACAACAGCCATAATATTGTTTCTCTGTGCAACGATACAGATTGCAGCCCAGAGTATAGGTTCGTGGAAGGCCTATCCGGCTTTCAGCGAAATCAAGACTATTGAAAACACCGGCAATCTGGTCTACGTGCTCGCTTCGGACAACCTATACTCCTACAATCCTTCGGACAAGAGCATACTGACCTACACTAAAGTGTCGGTGCTGAACGATGCCATGATTGACAACATAGCATGGAACAAGACGGCTCAAAGGCTCATTGTCGTTTACAAGAACTACAACATCGACCTTCTTTCGCCCGACGGCCAGACCGTCAATATACCCGACTATTACAACAAGACCACCACAGCCGACAAAACGGTCAACAGCATTGCCGTAAACGGTTACGACGCCTATCTGTCTACCGGATTCGGTGTGCTAAAAGTGAACATGCGCGATGCATACATAAGTGACACCTACAACTTAGGAATGAATGTTCTGTCGACGATAATAGTCGACAACGAAATATTTGCATCTACTTCTTCCGGTATTTACCGGGCTGTGATTACTGACAACCTTGCTGACAAGAATGTGTGGCAAATGGTCACAACTTCGGTGTACCAGAAGCTTTTCAAGCTCGGCGACAAGATAATAGGCTTGAACAACGGGTCGGCAGACATCATCAACCCCAGAACAGGGGCGCACAGCAGATTCTATGCCGCAAAGTTTGCACGCTGCTCATACGACGGCAGTCATATACTTTGCTACGGAGCATCCCATTCATACATCATAAATCAAGACCTGACGGTAACGGACATTCCCCGAAAACTGGACGGCATGGCCTACGGAAAGTCTGAAGGGACGTGCTGGACAGGCTCTGACGGGACATTGCAAAGCGTAACGGTCGCTACAGACGGCACCCTCACCACAATAGAAGGCGACATTCGTCCGGACGGACCCAAATACAACGATTTCGGATTTCTCAAATACATGTCGGGACGGCTTTATACCGCAACCGGGGTGGTGGAAAAACGTGCGGGCATACAAGTTTTGAAAGAAGGCGAGTGGCACATCTATGACGACAGCTTCAAGACTGCTGCCGATGATCTTTACCTCGGTGCCTACGCCTTGGCCGTCGACCCGAAGAATGCCGACCATGTGTTCCTCGGAGCACAGACGGGTCTGTACGAATTTGAGGACGGCAAGAATACGAACATCTTCAACATGACCAACAGTCCGATACAATATGCCGGAAGTCTCAAGCCTACAGACAACTTGCGCAGATACAATCTGGTCAAATCGGTGTGCTTCTCGCCCGACGGCTCCACACTGTGGGCACTCAACAGCGAAGCCAAGTCGTCGCCGATGCTGGCGTATAAAGATAAAAAATGGACCGTGCTGAATCCCGACGAGATACACGACAATACCGGCAATTCGTTCCACGACATGGAAGGACTGTTCTTTGACAGCAGAGGACTGATGTGGTTTGTCAACAACAATCACGTGCAACCCGCACTCGTATGCTTCCGGCCGTCTGACGAAGCTATAAAGGTGTATGACAAAATAGTCAACCAAGACGGGACATCGGCTGTCGACCTGTCGGCTGTAACATGTGCCGCCGAGGACAAAGAAGGTAACATCTGGATAGGAACGAACATAGGGCCATACATGCTCCCGGCATCGCAGATAGGAACCGACAACGAAACATTCACACAAGTGAAGATTCCGCGAAACGACGGCACCAACCTCGCCGACTATCTGCTCAGCGGTGTCTATGTCACAGACATGGCCATAGACGGTGCAGGGCGTAAATGGTTTGTCACGAGCGACAACGGAGCCTATCTCATAAGTGCCGACAACCTTACCGAGACAGAACATTTTACTAAGGACAACAGTCCGCTTCTTTCAAACGCCATACAGGCCGTGAGCGTTAACGACGATACGGGTGAAGTATTCTTCGGGACCACATCCGGACTATGTTCCTACCAGAGCGACGCTTCCAAGCCAAGCGACAATATGACAAAAGACAACGTATGGGCCTATCCCAATCCTGTCAGGCCCGATTACCAGGGACCAATCACCATAACCGGACTTACGCTTGATGCCGATATAAAGATAGCCACCACCAACGGCACTCTCGTAGCCGAAGGACGCAGCACCGGCGGCACGTTCGTATGGAACGGACTCGACATGAAAGGCCGGCGCGTTGCCAGCGGAGTGTATATGGTAGAAGCAGCCACAGCCGAAGGCGGCAAAGGAACTGTCTGCAAAATTGCAATCATAAGATAAAGACAAGCACAAAATAATGAAAAGACTTGCAGATTTACATTCGCCTTTTCCTTACATCTTAATCACTCTCCCGATTGTACTCTGGGGAGTGACTATGATTTACCCTTCCTACGACGACTGGATGACACTGTCTTACCCTAATTTTGACCGAGACTGGGTAAAATACTTTTTAGTATACGGAAGCGTATGGCGACCGTTCGATGCCTTCATGGGATATGTCTCGGGAATAGATGTCCGTCTGTTTCCGTTGCTCAACCATCTGCTCGTGGTCTTCGGGCATCTGGGCAATGCACTCATTGTCTGCAAGATTTGCTCGCGGATCGGGTTCGGCCAGACCGCAAACTATGCCGCAACCGTCTTCTTCTACCTATCGCCGTGTGTGCTGGGTACAGTGTTGAGTTGCGACTCTATCAACCAGACTTATTCTCAGCTGTGGGGACTGCTATCGCTTTGGTGCTTTCTCTCGATGAGAGGCAGAGCGCGCTATGCCGTATGGGCCGTATGCGTTTTCGTAGCCGCACTGGCCAAGGAGAACGGTCTGGCCTGGGCTATGGTGCCTCCTGTGATGGCTTGGACGTTTTCCAGAGCCGACCGCCGCACCTTCTGGCAGCTTGTGGCCGTAGGTATGGCCGTATCCTTAGCATACGCCGCTATCAGGTTGTCACTGCCCAGCTACGGATTACCTGGCAAAGAATATTCTACATTTGTCCCGGCCAAGAAGTTGCGCGACATAGCTATTCTAATTGCCTATACGTGGGTTCCGGCCGACTATATCTGCCTGGTACACACCCCGTCGCGCAATCTCTGGCTGTTCGCCCTATCCGTAGTGCCGGCTATTCCTTTTATATTGATGATGACCATCGGTCTGGGACGCGAATGGACCAGACGTAAGATGCTCGGTCTCACGGCCTGTTTCGTCATAGTTATGTCACCCAATCTGCTCATCAATCTTAGCGTGATGAACGCCTACGCCGGACTAGGCATAGCTGCACTGATGGTGGCGTACGCCGCACAAAGAACGCCCAGACGCTACATAGTGCCTGTCTTCGCGCTCTATCTCGTCTCGGCCGTCCCTGTCGACCTGCACCACTGGTACATGTCATGGAAGACATCGGTCGTAGGCCGCGACATGGCACGCTACGTAATAAAGAAAACACCCGTGCCGGTGCGGAGCGTATGTTCTATAACAGTAAAAAGCGACGAGAAAAAATTCTCCTCGTTCTGCGTACTGCCCGAAGACGCTTTTGACGGAGGACAGGCCGTCATACACGAAACCGGATGCTCATGGCCTGAGAACATAAAGAACATACAAATCGGCAAATCGGAGAAAAAGAACATTCCGGCCATGGCAAAAAAGGCTCTCGACAGCGGACTGTACGACTGCGTGTGGGTCACAGAAGACACCGACGTGAAGATATTCTATCCGGAAAAGAGAAAACGAATATGAAAAAAGTTACTATTATAATACCTTGCCACAACGAGTCGCCCAACATACAGCGGCTCGCCCAAGCACTCACGGCTGTCTTCGATGCAGACAACAGATACCAGTGGGAAGCTCTGCTTATAGACGACGGGAGCACTGACGACACCCTTGTCCAAATAAAGAAGGCGAGACAACAGGACTGCCGGTTCAGATACATAAGCCTCTCGCGCAACTTCGGAAAAGAGAACGCCATGCTTGCCGGATTCGACTATGCCGACGGCGACTGCGCCGTCATTATGGATGCCGACCTGCAGCATCCGCCGCGTTTCATACCCCAGATGCTGCAACTCTGGCAGCAGGGCTACGACGATGTATATGCCGAAAGAGAAAGCCGGGGCAAAGAGAGCTGGCTGCGCCGCCGGCTGTCATCGCTCTACTACAAGCTGCTGAGCCGTATGGCAAAAACCGACGTACTTCCCAATGTGGGCGATTTCCGTCTGCTCGACCGCAAGTGTATCCTTTCCATGAGGCAGCTGCGCGAAACCCAACGCTACACCAAGGGGCTGTACTGCTGGATAGGATTCCGCAAGACCAAAATACGGTTCAAGCAAAGCGACCGCACCGCCGGTCATTCGTCGTTCAGCTACATGCGGCTGTTCGACCTAGCCATAGAAGGGATAACGTCGTACACGGTGTCTCCGCTCCGTATTTCTACCGTGATGGGAATCATCGTATCGCTGGCCGCCTTCGTCTATATGTGCTACATCATCGTCAAGACAATGATTGTAGGCGACCCTGTCCGTGGCTATCCTACCCTCATTATCGTCATTCTCTTTCTCGGCGGCGTACAGCTGCTTTCGCTCGGAATAATCGGTGAATATCTCGGACGCATCTTCCATGAGACAAAGCACCGACCAGTGTATCTGATAAGGGAAAAATCTGAGAAATAGCCTGTCTTACACAACGAAAGTTACAGAAAGCCGCATATAAGAACGCTAAAATGGTAATATTGGAAATTGAGACATCGGTCTATGTAAACATACACTCCGCGCGTAAGCTTGTCGTCGGACGAAACGCTGTAAAGCACGCCATAATTCTTATATATACACAGCTTGCGGCCTTTTTCCCTGTCTTGCTTCACGGAAGCCTTGCCCAGCGTGGCTT
>CALBJK010000085.1 GCA_937892695.1 uncultured Prevotella sp. | reverse complement strand
TGACCTACCGCCGGGGCAAAGCCGACGTTTCAACATACCTCAAAGCCGACCGCAGGGCGGCCAAGAAAGTGCGCGAAGTGGTAGACAACGGTCGCATCGTCAGCGGCTACTACATGATGTCGCCTGCTCAGGGAGGCATGAACCGCTACATTCTGTTCAGCGACGTACCTGGCAATCCGGGAGCTGTCATCTACATCGAAGGCCACCTTTCGCCCGACGACATAATGAAAATGTGCTATATAAGATAAGGTGGAACCGGAACCAAATGAAGGTAAAACCTAAACCAGAATGAGAATCAATAAAAACAAAAAGACTATATGAATTACAGAAACATCATCATCTCTGCCGCAGCCCTGATAGTTTCGGTCGTCACAGCAACGGCCGTCAATGCCGCAGAAACAAACGGAACACTGACCGAAGACACAACCGTCGTGGTAGGCAACCAGAAGATAGCCATCGACACCGACAGCGGACGGACGGTAGTAAAGGTGTACGACATGAAAGGCAACGAGTACAGCAAAACCCGCGAAGCCGAGTTTGTCGACGGTCAGGAGGTAGAGCGCGTCTTCGTAGGCTCGCCTTTCATCCCTACTGCAGGGTTACAGGAAATCAGCTTCAAGCCGCAATTTCCGACAGTTTTTGCCGGGTTTTCGGTTCCGTCGGGCAAGGTGATGAACACTTACAGAAAGTACAACTACACCCATGCCAAGACATCTTTCAGCATAGGAGTGACGGGATTATCAATTGCCATACCCTTCGACAAGAGCTACCTTCACGGTCTGACGGCCGCCTATCAGCTTTCATACAACCGTATAGGCTTTGAGAAAAACTATCAGCTGATAAAGGATGGCAACGGTGACATCACCCAACAACACAACAAGGGCGGACAATCAAGCTACATGAGCTACTGGGCCGCACGTTTACCGATTATGTATTCGCTCAGCTATGATGGTGTAGGAGTGGCATTCGGTATTTCTCCCGAGTTCAGATTCGGCTCTCAGGCTCATTACATCGACGCTGTGAGCGAAGAATACCACACAGATAACCTTGTGAAAGCATTCGGGCTGAACCTTGAAACAAACATCACACTCGGACCGGTAGTCATAACTGCGTCTTACGGACTGCTGCCCTTGCTACGCAAGTCGGGCGGTCTGAAGCTATACAACAACAACATCACCATCGGTCTGGACATCTGGAGGCTGCTCGGAAAACAAAGAAGATAACAAACAAGACAAAACCCATAAACATAAAGAACCGGCAGACAAACGGATGAAAGTGCCGCTGTCTGTCGGTTTTTTATGTTTTTATAGCCGTTCAAATATTTGATTGTGAACGACAGTTTACATTGTTTGCTGATAACTTACCCACGCAAAGCATCAATCGTGGCCTTCACTCTCCGCGCTGTTGTATAGTCGAGCGTGGCCTCGTCGGCTCCTTTCGCACCCATATAAACGTCGGAGTTTACGTATTCCATCGCGCTACGTTGTGGCTCTCGGGCAGAGAAATGGAATTCAGTTACGCCCGTCTTGTCATGTATCTCGCGTATGTTTCGCTCGTTCACTCCGCTGCCAGCGAGTATTATTATACGTCCGGCAGCCTGCGTGTGAAGTTCCTTTATCAGTCCGCATCCTTCGAGAGCTGTCGGTTTCTGTCCAGAAGTGAGCACGCGTCCGAAACCCGTCTCTATCAGCTCTTCCAGTCCCTTTCGCGGGTCACGGCAGCGGTCGAAAGCCCTGTGGAACGTCACCGACATGCCTCGTGCGCAGTCCATGAGGCGGCGGTTAGCCTCGGTATCGATGCTTCCGTCACGCCGCAAACAGCCGAAAACCACGCCGTCAGCCCCCAACTCGCGGGCGACACGTATGTCTTCTTCCATACGTTCCAGTTCGAGCGGCGAATAAAGGAAGTCGCCGCCGCGCGGACGTATTATCACATGCAGACGCGTCGAGGTGAGCACCCTCCGCGCTGTCTTTATCTCTCCGTACGAAGGTGTGGTTCCGCCTTCGGGTATTCCGGCACACAGTTCCACACGGTCGGCACCACCCTGCTGTGCCGCAACGCAACTCTCCACGCTGTTGGCGCACACCTCAAATCTGTATTTCTCGTCGGTCATAAGCTGAAAATATTTATGAAAATCAAGCTGGCATACTTCATCCCATTCTTCAATGCCGCTTATCATTTGCAAAGATAGTGCAAACGAGCGGCAAGAGAGCTTGCTCTCTATTGTCCAAGT
>CALBJK010000084.1 GCA_937892695.1 uncultured Prevotella sp. | reverse complement strand
ACCTCATCGGCTATCTCATCGTCCGTCTCCAGCTCGGGATAGCGTCTCTTCACCTCATCCCATACAGGCGTGCCTTTCACCAGCCCCACAACGTTCCGCCACTCCTTCGGGTTGCCCGCTTCCAGCGCGCTCGCCCACAGGTGCGCATACTCGTGTACCGGCGTCTCCGCATTGGCTATCCCCGGGTCAATGTATATCTTGCCGCCAACGGTGAAGCCGTATGCCTCGCCCTCCGCAGTGCGGAAGAAGCGCACATGGCCGGCTATCCTCGCGTCTTTCTCGTCAAAGACAACGTAGTTCTTCGCGCCGTCAGCCCTGCCGCCGCGCAGATTGTCCGCAGGGTACTTGATGCCCGCAAAGCCGGCTCTTGACAGCAGAAGGCTCGCCTGTTTTGCACTCTTCAACGCCGTCTTAATCTCCTCATAGAGGTCTGCGCCAGTGGCATTTGGATTAAGTACGACATTGTCGTTGCCGTCAGTGAGCCTTACCATACTTGGCAAGTCCTTGCGCTTCCAACCGAGTTTTTCAAGCTCCGCGCATATCGCATCTGTTTTCTGTGACGGTATTTCGGCTATTCTTCCATTATAGTCTATGTAGTTCCCGCCGTTGTCGTCGGGTATCTCCACCGTGTAGAGGTGGCGCGGGAATTTCTCTGGCAGTTCGTCTATCTCCGCCTG
Organism: uncultured Prevotella sp.; assembly: GCA_937892695.1. Classification (GTDB taxonomy): domain Bacteria; phylum Bacteroidota; class Bacteroidia; order Bacteroidales; family Bacteroidaceae; genus Prevotella. The sequence goes on along the minus strand of CALBJK010000084.1, from coordinate 4,157 downwards.
CTTGTCCTTCAGTGCCTTTTCCGACTCTGCAATTTTCTCCTTGTGATAGCGGATGCTCTCTTCTGTGTCCCTTACCGAACGCCGGGCGTGTTTCATCTCATCTGTATATATGTCGTTAAACAGATGGTTCTGGTATTCAGGGGAAGTCTCCCCGTACTCCCTCTTCAACTCCTCCGCTTTTTCTTGGAACAGTTCATAGTCAAGTTCAGCCTCCGCTCTCCATTCGTTTGCACGTTTCAGCTGCTCTTCGGCATACTTCAAACCGTCCCGGTGCCTGGCAAGGTTGCCTGATATGGAATCCACATCATGTTGCAATGCACGTAAAGCGTCATTGCGTTTCGTCGTGTTTTGAATGGCATAAGTCCGCCCTATGCCCTCGACCTCTGTCACATACGTGCCCCAGCCGTAGGCCTGGGCGCCCTCCCCCTCGCCCATATGCGAGTGGTCGAACGCGTCAAAGTCCGCGCCGCTGCCGTGGTAGACACGGTGCTCACGAATGGCCTTGGGGTCTTCAGTGTCAGTCTCCACATCGGGATAGGTATAGTTTCCTCCAATGTCCCTCGTGTGGAGCTTTACGTCTGCGTCAATAACACGCACGTTGCCCGATTTGTCCCTCACGATGTTTGACTTCTGCAAATCGGACACGACAATGCTGCTGTTGCTGAACACGGTCTTTTCCTCGTTCATCGGCTCAAAGCCAAGCTTGCGCATATACTCCGTGCGCTCCTCTGCCGTCAAAGGAACGGACGCGCTGAAATCAACAAAAGGCTGCCTTAGGAACTTGACAAACTTGCCGCCAACCTCGCCATAGCCCAAAATCTCATACCTGCTTTCGGGGAAAATGTAATTGAACAGTGCCACGTGGTCAATGTCCGAGGGGAATTTCCTGCTGTCAAACTTGCCCTTGGATGCCTTGACAACAGTCTTTCCGTCACCGGACTGGTAAACCACGCTGTCCTTGCCGCTGCCTATCGGGGTTTCGTCAACCCCGAAGTCCGAAACGTCTGTGTGCCAGCTGCCTGTGGCTATCGCCCACTTTTTGAGGAGTTCTTCCTTTTTCTCCTCAATTTTTCTTCTTCCATCCGCACCAGCTCGTCCATTCTTTTCGACTGCGCTCTCGCAAATTCTGCTGAATAATGCATCGACCGCACCCGTGCGTTCTCCCTTTCGCAAGCTTCGTAGTGCTTTCGGTGGAAGTCGTTTAGAAAGAGGTCTCCAGTATTCATTGTATGGTGTAAAACTGTCAATGTAGTTGTTTATCAGCTGCAAAGTTACATCATTAAAGTCACCCGACAAAACCCTTGTGTACAATTCTTTCGTCTCCTTGCGGACATCGGCAATCTTTTGCTCCACCTCCGCACGTATGGCTTTCTTGTCGCGCCCGGTAGCAAGGTGCATGGCTTCCACATACGAGTTGAGCCATTGTCTCCTTGGCGAAACCCTCTTGGCTTCCATACGTTCCTCGCCGTTCGCCTCGTCCAGCACCCTCTGGCCCTCTTCAACATCCGTAATCACCTCCATGCCGCCATCGCGCAGCCTGTCAATCACGGCGTCGCGCAGCACGCGCTCTCGCTCGCCTACGGCTTCTCCATCGCCCTTCTGGTAACGCTCGTCCGCCTTGCGCTGATTGAAACGCTTCGATGGTGCTACCACATTCCCTTTGTCATCGCGCGTCACCAAGTCGTTCAGCTTTCTGTTGTTCTTGGCGTTCTTGTATTTGTATGTATTGCCTACTGAGCCTACGTTAGCGGCCTCTTTCTTCACCCCTGCGTACTCCGCAAAAGGCTTCGTCTTGCGGTGGCTGCTGTCTATCCATTTCTCGAAGTCTTCCAGCGTGACAGACGTGACAACGAGCTTACGGCCTTTTTCCCATCCTTTCTCATAGTTGGCGAGATAGTCGCCGAAAGCATCGTCCGCGTCGTTGAAGCCGAGCATCACCTTGTGTTCGTCAAACGTGCCGTCGGGATTATACTGGTCCACCACGAACACCTTACGTCCGTCCCATCCGTCGATGTCGGTTGACAGGAACACGTCGATGTGGTCGCCGTCCACGCCCTCCGTGCCACGGAAATAGCCGTAGGTGTTGTGCATCTTGCTTTCCCACCGCTTGCCGTTGGCATAAGTGCCACGGCGGATGCTGCCCTTGGGCTGCTCTATGGTGATGTCGAACGTGCCGACCTGCACGTGGCCCTTCTTGTAGTTTCCGGCCACTTTCTGCGCGTCTGTGGGGTTCGTGTCAACGTCGCCCTCGGCAGCGTCTATCTCCGACTGCTTACTTACAGAATTTTCATCACTTTTTTCGTCGAAACCATTGTCATTCACGGCTTTTTCACTATCTTTGCCGTAAGAAACGTCCGAGCTTTGTCGGGTAGCTGTGTCGTCCGACTTGCCATCAAGGTTACTATCAACGTCTGTCCTACTGTTAGTAGGCTCATCCGTTTCCAAGACATTCGCGATAATATCACGATAAAGGGCGATACCTCCGTGAGGCTGAGACGCTGCGGTTTGAAGGGTATCGCCCTTCCTTATTTTATCCGCAACGAACACCTCGTGTACATACAAACGGTTTTTGTTAGCATCCTGCAATGCACGGCAGAACACGTAACAACGTTTTCCGTTGTATGTGATAGGATATGCGAAGTAATGATTCAGAACTCCTTCTTGACGTACTGAATCCGGCATTGTCCCAAGATATACCGCATTCTCGAAGCCTTCTACAAGCGACGTTATCGCGTCGAGCTTTGCTTGTCCGTATCTGTGGGCGAGCGAGTTCTCTATCGAACCTTTGTTTATCTCGACCTCTCCAGCCTCGGTGTCATAGAACAGCGGCTCGGGTACGTTTTCCTCCCACCATTTTTCAGCAGCCTTTCTTGCGGACATATCCGAAGTGGCCACAATCTGCCCCTCGGCAACGTCCACGGCTTCTGCGTCGCGCAGCATTTCGCCTCGCCGCTGCTTCTCCTCGTCGGACATTTGGCGAGGGTCGCGCAGCGTTACTTCTTGTCTGGGTTGGGAATCCTGCGCGGGTAGCGTATGTTCTTCAGCCTCTCCTGCTCTTGCGCCTTCTGGTACAGCTGCATCCTCATCACTGCTTCGCACGCCAGCCGGAACTTCTCTTCCTTGCTCTGCGCCGCGCGTATCTCCTTCTCCGTTATCAGACCGTGGGCGGTGCAATACTTCATCGCCTCTATCAGTTCCTTGCTTTTCTCTTGTGGTGTCATTTTCTCTGTGTTTTAATGATGCTAGTATCTCGTCCGCGTACATGTCGTAGAACGAACGCTCGTCAAAGTTAGCGTATTTCATCCATATCTCGGGCATCACCTGCTCAGAATAAGCAAGATATTCCTCGTAAGTCAGATGGTAAGCCTCCATGTATGCGGCATCACGCTCCGCTGCCTTGTCCTCGGCGTAGCGGTCGGCATCGGCATCCGAATTGCGGCGCATACCTCCGCGCGTGCCCATGCCCTGCAGGGCATCGAGTATGGCGTTGCGGGCTTCGCCTGTGTCGCCGTGGAACAGTGCGCCGCCCGTCTCGTCGTAGTCGTGCTGCACCAGTCCTTCGGCCAGACGCTCTATGCTCTTGCCGCCGTTCTCCGCCGTGGCTATCATCCCGACAAACTTCTGCTGCTCTGACGTTCCGTAGCCTGTCTCGCGCCTGAAGCTCTCGGGAGTGATCTTCGCGCCGCGTATGTAGTCGGCTGCCGCCTGTACGGCTGTCGGAACGGTGTCGGCCATGCCCGAAGACAAGAACTCCTCGCGGGCAGCGTCGCCGCTCAGCTCGTCACGTGCCTCCTCTATGTCGGCATCGGTGGTGTGGGTTTGTTCCTTTATGTATCTGTCCACGGATTCCCAGTAGTCCACAGCACGTTTGCGCTCGGCCACGTCTTCCGTCCACCGTCGCTTCTGCTCTACGTATTTCGCCTTGTCGGTGCCTATCTTCGGTGCTTTCTTCAACGCCTGATTGTACTTCTTGCGCGACTCGGCTATGTTGGCCGAGACAAAACCGCGCACTTCCTCGTCGCTGAGCTGGCCGTCGTAAAGGTCGGCAATGGTACGCTCCACAGGAACGTCTTGGTACAGCACATTGCCGTTCTTGTCGATAGGAATGGCATTTTTGCCGCTATGAGTTTGGGTAGTGTCAGGATTTTGTGTATCTT
>CALBJK010000083.1 GCA_937892695.1 uncultured Prevotella sp. | reverse complement strand
TCTTTTGTTTTGCAAAGATAATAAAAATATGTGAACGAAAAACATTTTACGTTTCTTTTATATTCGGTTTTCTTATAATCTTCACACTTAAATGCGGAAACGACAAACAAATCATAACATTCTGTCATCGTCTGTAATAAATTACGTAGGAAATCACAAAATACTTGCTTTGACAAAATAAATATAGATAAGGAACAAATAATCACTGATTTTTTTTTGTATTAAAACAAAAGTTATTCCCTTTGACTGCGAAACAAGACGAAACCAGAAACAGACCGCCACTACTACCGGTCTCACTTAATGACATTAACCGCAACATATATGAGCTATTTAAAATTTGAAAGAGCCTTGATGACAAACCTTGAAGAGTCGTTAACGCGTGAGCTTCTGCGAACCAACAGGTCCGGTTCATACGCCTGTTCTACCATTGTGGATTGCAACACGCGCAAATACCATGGTCTTCTGGTTGTCCCGGTGCCCGAATTAGACGACGACAATCATGTCCTATTGTCGTCACTCGATGCCACCGTGATACAACATGGTGCAGAATTCAACCTAGGGCTTCACAAATACGGCAACAACGTGTACAGTCCTAACGGGCACAAATATATCCGCGAACTCGACTGCGGCCGTGTGCCGACAACCTTCTATCGTGTAGGAGGAGTGATACTGAAAAAGGAAGTGGTCTTCCAACATTTTGAAGACCGCATTCTGATAAGCTACACGCTGGAAGATGCAAACTCACCTACGACATTGCGTTTCAGACCGTTTCTGGCTTTCAGAAGCGTAAGACAGTTCACCCATGAAAACACCGTAGCCTCACGCGACTATACCGAAGTGGAAAATGGCATCACAACTTGCATGTATCCGGGCTACCCGAACCTTTACATGCAGTTCAGTAAAAGGAACAAATTCGTGTTTTCTCCTTCCTGGTATCGCGGGATAGAATATCCTAAAGAACAAGAACGTGGATATGGATCGAATGAAGACCTTTATGTTCCAGGCTATTTTGAAATGGAAATAAAGAAAGGTGAGAGCATTGTTTTTGCTGCATCTACTTCTGCCTGCAAGACTGCTTCGCTGAAACGTCTGTTCGAAAAAGAGGTGGAAGAACGTAGCCCACGAGATAATTTCTTCCATTGTCTGGTCAATGCGGCACACCAGTTCCACGTAAATGCCGGGAAAGACGAATTCTATATTCTTGCCGGATATCCCTGGTTCAAATGTCGCGCCCGTGACATGTTCATAGCACTCCCTGGCCTGACGCTTTCAATAGACGAAATTGACTGTTTCGAACGTATAATGAAAACGGCAGAGAAGGGTCTGTACGAATTTATGGACGGCAAGCCACTTACCGTAAAAATAAAGGAAATGGACCAGCCTGATGTTCCTCTATGGGCTGTCTGGGCAATTCAGCAATACGACAAACATGTAGGACATGAACTGTGCTTTAAGAAATACGGTGACCTGCTCCGTAAGATTGTCCTGTCAATAATTGACGGAAAATATCCTAACCTTATTTTAAAAGAGAACGGACTACTCTATACAAACGGAGAAAAAGAACCCGTGACGTGGATGAACTCTATGTCAAACGGCAAACCTGTCGTACCCCGTTCCGGATATATTGTAGAATTCAACGCCTTATGGTACAACGCTCTGAAGTTTTGCACTCTTGTAACTTCAGAAAACGGACTGGAAACCGACTCTATCGACCTTCAGAAAAGATCCGAATTGTGCATGAGTTCATTTGTCAGTACGTTCGTCAACAATTGCGGCTATCTTTTCGACTATGTCGACGGCGACAAAAAAGACTGGAGCGTACGTCCGAACATGATTTTCGCAGCAGCACTGGAATATTCTCCGCTCAATCAAGAACAGAAGAAAAATGTTATCGACATCTGTACAAGAGAACTTCTGACTCCTAAGGGACTTAGGTCGCTCTCACCCAAAAGCAGCGGATACCGTCCGATGTATATCGGTGCACAATCAGAACGTGACCTGGCCTACCATCAGGGTACGGCATGGCCGTGGCTGGGAGGTTTCTATATGGAAGCATGCCTAAGACTCTACAAGCGTACCCGGCTAAGCTTCATAGAAAGACAGATGGTAGGCTACGAGGATGAAATGACCCAGCATTGTCTCAGCACAATACCAGAGCTGTTCGACGGCAATCCTCCGTTCAACGGACGTGGAGCAATATCATTCGCTATAAACGTTGCGGAAATCCTCCGCACTCTCGAAATGCTAGAAAAATACAAATATTAAAAGGAGGACTGATAATGAAAGTATTAATGTTCGGATGGGAATTTCCTCCTCATATATTAGGTGGGCTAGGCACAGCCAGCTTCGGAATAACCGAGGGTTTACACGCACAAGGCGACGTTGACATTACATTCTGTCTGCCAAAGCCTTGGGGAGACGAAGACAAATCGGCAACAGACATCATCGCAATGAACTGCGTACCTATCGCCTGGCGTGATGTCAACTACGATTACGTAAAGAAACGTATAGGCAATGTAATGTCTCCGGAACTCTACTACCAATTGCGAGACCACATCTATGCCGACTTCAATTACATGCACGTCAACGACCTCGGATGTATGGAGTTTTCTGGCCGTTATCCTGACAATCTGTTTGAGGAAATCAACAATTATTCGATAGTGGCCGGAGTTGTGGCGCGCCAGCAGCAATATGATATAATACACGCGCACGACTGGCTGACGTACCCCGCAGGAATCAATGCAAAACACGTAAGCGGCAAGCCTCTGTGCATACATGTACATGCAACCGACTTTGACCGTTCACGCGGACATGTCAATCCGACCGTCTACTCCATAGAAAAAGACGGTATGGACAACGCCGAGTGCATAATGTGTGTTTCAGAACTGACAAGGCAGACAGTCATAAACCAGTACCATCAGGATCCGCGCAAGTGTTTCACCGTACACAATGCCGTCTACCCTTTACGTCCAGAACTCGAAGCCATCCCTAGACCCGACCATCAGGGCAAGGAAAAAATCGTAACATTCCTTGGCCGTCTGACCATGCAGAAAGGACCGGAGTATTTTGTAGAGGCAGCCAACATGGTGCTTCACCGTAGCAGAAAAATACGTTTCTGTATGGCAGGTAACGGCGACATGATGGATTCGATGATATACCTTGCAGCCGAAAGAGGCATAGCCGACCGCTTTCACTTTCCCGGATTCATGCGAGGAAAAGAGGTTTATGAATGTCTTAAAGATTCGGATGTCTATGTAATGCCTTCTGTCAGCGAGCCTTTCGGCATATCTCCGCTTGAAGCGATGCAGTGTGGAACGCCTACCATAATATCCAAACAAAGCGGTTGTGCAGAAATACTCAACAACTGTATGAAAGTAGACTATTGGGACATACACGCGCTCGCAGATGCAATCTATTCGATATGTAACAACGACAGCCTCTTCCATTACCTTCAATATGAAGGCAAGAAAGAAGTGGATCAGATAACATGGGAAAAAGTTGGTGCTTGGATTAGACAGCTTTATGAACGCACCATCAACCATAAGCTGTAAAGTCTCCTCTCATACAAACGAAAAAAGCTCATTCACAAAATAAAAATCCACAAAGATGAAAACAATATGCCTGTATTTTGAAATACACCAGATTATAAAGCTGAAACGTTACCGCTTCTTCGACATAGGGACAGACCATTACTACTATGACGATTACGAGAACGAGTGCATCATAAACAACATAGCCGAGAAATCATATATTCCGGCTCTTGATACGCTTCTCCAAATGATAAAATCCCATGGCAACTATTTCAAGGTTGCGTTCTCACTTTCAGGGGTGGGAATGGAACAACTCGAAATGCACGCCACACAAGTGCTGGAGAAACTTCAAGAACTGAACGAAACCGGATGCGTAGAATTTCTGGCCGAGCCATATTCGCACGGCCTGTCGTCGTTAGTCAACGAGAAATGCTTTGCTGCTGATGTCCGCCACCAGTGTATAAAGATGAAAGAATACTTCGGGAAGAAACCTACCGTACTTCGCAACTCTTCACTTATCTACAGTGACGACATAGGTCTGCAAGCCGCTCATTTAGGATTCAAGGGGATGCTTACTGAGGGAGCAAAGCATGTGCTTGGCTGGAAGTCACCACACTATGTTTACAACTGCACCCTCGCTCCCAATTTGAAGCTTTTGCTTAGAGACATCAATTTGAGTGACGATGTCTCGCTGAGATTCAACGACAGTTCATGGGCCGGATATCCACTATTCGCCGACAATTACGTAGACCGTATCGCTGCATTACCTGAAGAAGAAAAAGTGGTCAATATATTTATGGAACTGTCGGCTCTTGGAATAGCCCAGCCCTTGTCAAGCAACATACTCGAATTTCTTAAAGCCATACCAGACTGTGCAAAATCGCGCGGCATAACGTTCTCCACTCCTTCTGAAATATGCGACACTGTAAAAAGCATCAGTTCGCTAGACGTTCCAGAGACACTGAGCTGGACAGACGAAGAACGCGATGTAAGTCCATGGCTGGGCAATCCGATGCAACGCGAAGCCTTCAACAAACTTTATGGTGTCGCCGACAGAGTGCGAATATCCAACGACCCACGCATCAATCAAGACTGGGATTATCTTCAGGCTTCAAACAATTTCCGGTTGATGACAACCAAACAGTCGGCTGTAGGAATCAACCGTGGAATATATAGCAGTCCCTTCGATGCATTCACAAACTATATGAACATCCTCGGCGACTTCATCAGCCGCGTCAATTCACTTTACCCTGACGACATTGACAATGACGAACTCAGCTCGCTGCTGACCACAATAAAGAACC
>CALBJK010000082.1 GCA_937892695.1 uncultured Prevotella sp. | reverse complement strand
CATTCCATTATTTTCACCACAGCCTTGTCGCCGCTCTTTCCGCCCTTAAGCTTGCGACGCGGTATTATTATGCCCGTAGGTATGGTATTGTCAGGCACTGTGAGAAACATCATGTCGTGATCGGAAGTGAGCCGTCCGACAAAAGTGTCCTTGGCGCGATGTATGATTTCAATCACTTGCGCTTCCTTGATGTGACGTTTGCGTCGTGCCATAAACGCGAACTTCACGCGGTCGCCCGACAGTGCCCACATCGAGTTGCGTTCGGCAACGAATATGGGCGTATCCTCACTTCCGTCAGGCACTACCGAATTCTTCCCGTTAGGCTTACGTCGGAACGTGCCTTCCTGCACTTGCCCTTTATTGTTCAGACAATAAGAATTGTCCGAGACACGGGTGAGAAAATCGTCCCAAGCCATTTCTTCCATGATATCGGTGGCAAGCATCTTCAACGGATGGGTGTCGAGATGGAGCGTACGGAATATCTCTTTGAAAGTAAATGTCTTCTGCGGTTGCGAGGAGAAGAATTCTTCCAGCTTTTCGGCAAGCTGCTTCTTGTTCATGCGCTTGCCGCCCTTTTTGCCTTTTCCCATATTGTCGTTTTTTATTGTTTCTGATTAATGTAGTGCCGGATACCCGGTTGTCTGTGTTAGTTGTCTTGCATTCCAGACGGTGTTGTCCGCAATATTGAATTTTTACGGCGAGCCGCCTGTCTTGTTTTCCATTGCCTGACAGGCCGACAGTCTGTCTGGTCATTACCGTCCGTCATTCCTGTTCGTGGCTTCGCCGAGGATATTCTTCAAGAGGAACGTAGCGTTCTGATTACGTGCCACACCTGGTGTTATCTTATAAGAATAGGTGACATCGGTTCCCAGTTCTATCTCGAAACAGTAGTCGTGGAAACGTTCGGGATGCTCTTCGGCCATCTTTGAGAGTTCCAGGTCGTGGGTGGCTATTACTCCTGTGACATTGCGTTTCGAGATATATTCGAGAAAGAGCCGTGAGCCGTTTAGCTTGTCGGCCGAGTTTGTGCCCTTGAGTATCTCGTCTAAGATGATGAGCGTGCGATCATTTTGCGAACAGTCGTCTATCAGTTGTTTCAGCCGCAGCAGTTCAGCGTTGAAGTAGCTTATGCCGCGCGTCAGGTCGTCAGTGGTGCGCATACTGGTGAATAACGAGAACACCGACACCCTCAGACTGTCGGCAAACACCGGCATTCCGTTGAGGGCGAGCACATAGTTCACGCCGAGCGAACGCAGAAATGTGCTCTTGCCGGCCATGTTTGCACCGGTGATGATGTAGTAGTTGCGGTCGGCAATAGTGAAATCGTTGCGCACTGCATTGGCTCCGAGAAATGGATGGTACAGTCCTTTCGCCTCGTACACCACGCTGTCGGCATTGACAATGACAGCTGTGCCGGCCTCGGGTTCGTTGTATCTGAATGTTGCCATCGACACGATTGCATCGACACGGCTCACGGCGTTGACCCACTGGCCGATGTGTCCCATGAAGTCGCGCTGCCAGCGCAGGAAACACCGAACGAGGAAAAAGTCGCTCAGTAACAGAGTGTCGAAGAATATCAGCCCAAGAATATTGCCCCGGCGGTCGAGCCTGTCGAGAATGTCGTCAATTTGGAGAAACGACTTCAGCGCACCGTCTATTTCTTTCTCGATGTCGGACAGTTCTTTTGGAAAAGCGCCGTTGTCTTCACCGTTGCTTTTCATTTCTACGATAAGCCTTATAATATTGACGTAAGCTTTGGTAGATTCATGTAGCCGGGAGACAGAGTTGCCTATCTTCTTCAACGTGCCCTGACAGAGAAGCAGACAGCCGAAGAGCTGGACAACGCCGAGCATAACGGGAATGTTGCCTGGCAATCTGCCTAAAACAGAGAAGCCTACAACCACGTAGAACAGAACAAGCATGGCTACTGCACACGCCATAGCGAAGCGCGACAAGAACCACGAGGGTAAATCCATCTTATGAACCTCTGACAGCGACGCTATAATCCGACGTGAATCGATATGACGGCCTACTCCTTCGGCCAGGAACGATTCGCGCCACTGCGGCATAGCTGCAACATAGTCGACGGTCTGACGACGGGCTTCAATGTTGTCGATGACAATCTGAGAGTCGCCTGCCTCAACGGCTACAGTCTTGCCATACTGCCTACGCATACACCCTGCCAGATAGTCGCTACCGCCCTTAGTGACGGTACGGCACAGACGGTTGTAGAGCGAATTGCGTCCGAAAATATCCATGTCGAATGTGAAAGGATGGTGGGGGGCGGTGTATCTGCTGCCGTCGTCAAATGCAGAGAAGTCTCCTTCGAGATATTTCAGCTCGTGACTGTTGACCGTTCGCAAGGCTTTCAGACGTGCAGTGCGCTCGGAGTTGGCTACATCCATACGGCGCACCACGATATAGACCACAAGCGACAAAGCCGAAAGCAGCAGCAACCACCATCCCCACGAAAACACTGTATAGGCGGCGATAAAGCCGACGAAAGCCAAAAATGTAGTAATCTCGCCCGTGACGAAGCCTCGGCTACGGAGTTTCAGACGTGCTATTTCGTCTCCGAGTTCCTTTGTACGTGAAGTGTATTGTTCGTGCAGATTGTTCATGCGAAAGTTTGTTTCCGTCTACAAATTTACACAAAAATCCGGTAAGAATATTACTGTTAAGTATCTTTTGCACTATCCTTAACGCCTGGAAAAATATTGTTCTATTTCGGAACAAAGTATTTTTCATGTCGGATTTTTGGCACAGTCATACATTCAGCTGATTCTCAGCAAATTACAGAAGCCCCCGTTTTACGTTACGAAATGCGGCATTTCAGCGTCTGATATGCGGCATATTAGACGCTGATATGCGGCATATCAGAACATGATGACGGTCTTTTCAGAATGAAAGAAAAATTGTTCTTTTTGTCGGCAATATTATCCCCACTTGGCCAACTGCAAACAAGCCAATGGACAAATATACAAAAAAGCTTGCCATCAACGATAGCAAGCTCCTGCGGAAGAAGAGGGATTCAAACCCCCGATACCCGAAAAGGGGTATACCGGATTTCGAGTCCAGCGCATTCGGTCACTCTGCCATTCTTCCAAAAACGCGGTGCAAAGATATTAATAATTTTGTAAACTCCAAAACTTTCTACCTTTTATTTTAAATGAATATCAGCATGTTGCCGATAGAATCCAATACAAGTTTAATCAAAAGCTACATCTGTAGGACTTTTATTTACGAGCATCCAACATGTAGAGACTTTTGGTGGCATTTCTATTTACTATTGGCAGAATGCGGATATACATATTAAATCACATCCGGTTTGTTGCCGCATTCTTTTGCCCGTTGGCATAAAGCTTCTTCTCTGACGTGACACGTCCGTTCTTGTTCAGCGTAAGCGTAGACTGCTGGAGCGACTTATTGGCATGGTCGAATATCACAGCCGGGTCGAATCTGCGGCCACGGAAGATGGTCTCGAAATGAAGATGAGCCGTTGTGGCACGGCCCGTGCGTCCTGTCAGACCAATCACCTGGCCGGCCTTCACTTTATCGCCGACCTTCACAAGATTCTTCGACTGATGGCTATATAAAGTCTCAAGACCGTAGGCGTGTTTTATGACGATGCAGTTGCCATAACCGAAATACGGGCTAGATTTTGTAACAACTCCGTCAAAGGCGGCGAGCACATTGTCGTTCGGCACAGTCTTTATGTCTACTCCTGCATGACGGCGGCGACCTCCGTACGGACTTATCACCTTACTGCCAGGAAGAGGATAAGCCCACTTCTCGTGTTCTATCTGCGTAAGGTCCCATTTGAAAGTAGAATTATTCTCGAACGGATCTTTCTCGAAGTCGCTGTCGACATCGGCAACATCTGTCCCGTCGTCACCGATAGCACTCACACTGACATACTGGCCGTCTTTCTGACACAACAGTGTCTGCCTGCGCAGCGCGTGGGTCTTGACGTTGACTATGGTGGACGGATTGATACGTCCGCCGTTCACCATTATGGCAAAGTCGCAATATGTTTGTCCGGTTTTTGTCCCGACAATGGCTATTGTTTGTCCGGCCTTAACGTGCTGACCAACCTCTACAAGATTCTGGGCGTTGTTGGCATAGACGGTCTCGAAGCCGTTGCGGTGGCGCAAAACAATGACATTGCCCATGTCGGGATGCTTACGCGACAGACGAACATCGCCTTCAAACATGGCTTTGACTGCATCGCCCTCTTTTGTAATGATGCGAAGCGACAGGTCGTTCTGCACTTCGCCCTTTCCGACAGGAAGCGGAAAAGAATAGTCACTGGTCCGCAACGACGAGAAATCGACGTTGAAAGCCGACGACCGTGCGAACAGTCCTGGTGTGGCTACGCTGATTTGTTGCTGCTCGGCCGGGCTGAATTTTTTCTTTACTGGAGTGAAAGCCGACAAAGCCATAACGGCTGCCGCTGACAATATTATGCTTTTAAACGATTTCATTTATTTTTTATTTATTACAGTGGAAAGCACCGTCATTTACTTATTACGAATAGATTATCCGTTTATCAACCCGTCATCACAGTCTCTGGCTGACTGTAAATTTGCAGAACGTAACCTGAAACGGGTCAGCACTTCAGGAATATGCCGGTGCATATACGTCCCGACTCCGTTCCGAGCCTACGGGCTGAAAAATAGTCACCGATATTGTCGTAAGTGCATACCCCACAGTCTGTTATTGCTTCATGACTGACTCCGGTCTCTTCCATCTGCAACCGGTTGCACAATGCCAGATTGATATGCCATTTGTCGTAACGGCGGGCGGTACGGGCCATGTCAAAACCTCCT
>CALBJK010000081.1 GCA_937892695.1 uncultured Prevotella sp. | reverse complement strand
AATTTGTGGCAAATTTACAATATTATTTTTACATACACGTAATTTATCGCTGATATTCAACAATGGTGCAATAATAATTTCTCTTCAATAATTAAGGTGAGTTCTAAAAAATTGCCTAGGCCGATGCGTGTCTTCATGTAAAGGAAGAACTATTCAGACATACGATTCGTATTGCAGTCGATGTGAAGAAAAACGGCATTACGGGTCTACAGATTGTCCTTGCGGAAGTCGCCCGGTGTCTGTCCTGTCAGTTTCTTGAACATACGGCTCAGATGATGCGGATACTGGAAGCCAAGCGTATATGCTATTTCGCTGACAGTAAGATGCGAATCGGCCATCTTCGCTTTAGCTCGTCCTATGATGTTACGCTGTATGTACTCTTGCGCCGAGCATCCTGTCTCACGCTTTATCAAGTCGCCGAAATAGTTGGGCGACAGATGCACCTGGTCGGCACACCATGCCACCGTGGGTAATCCTGTCCTGACGGGATTGTCGGCAGCGAAATATCCGTTAAGCAATTCTTCAAACCGTGTCAGCACGTCATGGTTCACGGATTTACGAGTGGCGAACTGTCGGTCGTAAAAACGTACACAATGATTAAGAAACACCTCAATGTAAGAAACCACAATCTGTTTTGTATGATTGTCAAGAGGATTTTCCAGTTCTTCAAGAATATCCTTGAAACAGCCTACAACAGTATGCTCTTCACGTTCGGACATGTGCAGGGCTTCATTAGACGAGTAAGAAAAGAACGAGTACTCCCCCATCCTCTTGGCCAGTTGCGTACACAACAAGAGGTCAGGATGGAACATCAGTATCCAGCCTTTATAGTAGTGCGACACTTTGTTGTCGTCAACCCCTGCTACTTGTCCCGGAGCAATAAACACCAACGTTCCGTCTTGATAATCGTACCTGTTACGGCCATATTGCAAAGTGCCGCAATCCAGATGTTTCAAGTAAACGCAATAAAATCCGAAACGTTTCAGCCCGTGACGTATGACAGGAAGCTCCGACGTATCGACAACGCTTACTAACGGATGCAAGGTCGTCACGCCAAACTCTTCGTTATAGTCGTGTATGGTTTCAATATTTGTTATTTTCCCCATTTCTGCTATACAATGAAAAATAGTCCTATTTACTGTCCTCAAAGTTGCAAAGATAAGATTTTCTGATGATATGGATAAGACATATAAATTTGTTTTTGTTCCCCACTAATCATTTTTAACTTTGCGACAAGTGATGAACCTTTACCATACTCATGCACATACAGATGGTCACGCCAGTCGGCTGTATAATTATCAGTACCGAGAAAATAATGACCGATTGAGACTGCAGAACTGCCATTCGTAGCGCCAGACAGCGCAGCCATACCATCAAGATATGTAACCTTGTCTACCTGTCCGGCGATATTATAACCGTGAGAAACGAGGTTGCCTACTAAAGAGTTTGGAAGTTCCCAAGTCCATTTTCCAAAGATCTGGAATACATTTCCCTTGAACATTCCTTTGTCTATGTTCCACGCATTTTTGGTGTATTTCCAACTGTAACTGCTCACATTTAATCCATGATTGACGACATTGCCGACAAATTCTACCAAAGCTACGAATGGGAACAGGATGAACTCCCCATCCGGGTCAACATACTTCAGAGGATTATTCATACAGTAGGAATAGCGGTTGAAGTTCTGGCTGTTGTATGGCATCTGTATGTTGTTGTCCGGACTGAGAAACCGTCCTATTATCGGGTCATCCACGCGGCCGTTCATATTTATAAGTCTGAACTCCGGCAACATTTCGTGACCGGTATAGCCGCGAATGAAGCCGAGGCTGTCTGTCTTTACATTCTGCCGTCCCCAAACGTCATAGTCTGAATCAAACATTATCTGCCCGTCCTCATCCACAATCTTTATTATGCTGCCGAGATTGTCTGTACACAAATAATACAGACCTGTCTTTTCTTTGTCTGTCACAGCAAGCAATTCCTTTCCAAGATAGAAGAATGAACGTTTTACACCCAACGAATCGGTCACAACATCCACATTATCATAGTAGCTGACAGAACGAACGGTTTTTCCATCTTTTGTAAGTACAGAGCTGCTACGTCCTTCAGCACCATAGCCGAGCATCAGAACGTGGTCGTCTTCTTCAAGACGCGACAACTCTCCGAAGGGATTGTATTCCAACAGCTGGTTTCCTGCACCGTCATATTCATAAACGGTCGTAGATTGTGCTCTGGCATTCATGGTAGTAAATGTCAATAAGGAGAAAGTCGCCAGTCGTAAGGTCTTTGTCATTAATCTCATATTCTTATAGGTTTTAATTTGTGAGAAAAAGTCGGTTATCAGATTGATAAAAGGTTCGGGTTTCAAAGATAGAACAAAAGCGACGGCAGAGCAAGAGTTTTGCAAAAGGACTTCAATATTTTATATTATATTAACCATTACGTTAGGAATATCACATAAACAAACTGTAAAATCAGTTGAGTTCAAACAGGAACTGGTCTCCGATTAAGTTCCGTTTAAGTTCCGATGATTAAATTTTCCAATGATAAACATCCGCTGAACTTAGACGGAACTTAAACGGAAGGATATCTCTCTACGCCGACTTTATCTGTGAAAATCTGTGCAATCTGTGGGAAATCAATTTTAGGGTAAATTCAACTAAATATAATACTTGTATAAAATCATACTTGTCGAACAATAACGCTTCATACACAATGAATTACAGCGTAAAAGTGAATTTTAATAATACTTAATTGATTTGCACAAAGTTTGATTTCTGTGGGAACAATTGTGGGAACCATATTATCTTTGCAGTGAAAAAGGGTAATATTACCCCAGTTTTGAACATTCATAAATTTGTTTTTGAGATGAAGATTCACTACTGTCCACGAAAAATTTTTAACGCTTCAAAAAGTAACAATTTGATA
>CALBJK010000080.1 GCA_937892695.1 uncultured Prevotella sp. | reverse complement strand
AAGATACTAATTTTTCCGTTTAAATAAGAGCAAGGTCTCCATAATAACTTAAATTATGTTTTATCAGAGCTGTTTTGTTAGGTGGTGCAGAGTAATATGCTTAACTTTGTATCGTTAAAAATATTTTCATCATTGCCGAATGAGCCACTTGAAAAAAGTATGGGAGAGCATTCGGCATAATTACAAAACACAATCATTATGTCAACAAAAATCGCTTTCTTTGATGCTCAGCGTTACGACCGCGACTCGTTCAATGCCGAGAACAAGGATTTCGGATTCGAGATCCATTATTATAAAGAACGTCTTTCGATGAATACAGTAGATCTTTCCAAAGGCAAAGAGGTTGTGTGCATCTTCGTCAATGCCGAGGTCGATGCCAAGGTGATAGACCGTCTCGTCGAGAACGGCGTGAAGCTTATCGCCCTGCGGTGTGCAGGTTTCAACAACGTAGACCTTCATGCTGCTAAAGGCCGTATCCGTGTAGTGCGTGTCCCGGCCTATTCGCCTCATGCTGTTGCCGAGTATGCAGTTACGCTCATGCTCTGCCTTAACCGTAAGGTGTACCGTTCGGTCTTCCGCACACGAGAGGGCAATTTCAAGCTCAAGGGTCTCATGGGCTTCGACATGTACGGCAAGACTGCCGGACTCGTCGGCATGGGACGCATAGCTAAAGAGCTGATAAAGATTCTCAAGGGTTTTGGCATGAACATAGTGGCATACGACTTGTATCCCGACAAGAAGTTTGCCGAAGAGTATGGCGTGAAGCTTGTCTCTCTTGACGAACTTTACGCCCAGAGCGACATCATTTCGCTCCACTGTCCGCTGACCGACGACACCAAGTACATTATCAACAAGGACAGCATAGCCAAGATGAAGAAGGGTGTGATGATTATCAATACCGGACGCGGAAAACTAATCAATACCGAAGACCTCATCGACGGATTACGTTCAGGTAAGGTGGGGTCGGCCGGACTCGATGTGTACGAGGAGGAACAGAACTTCTTCTATGAAGACCTGAGCGACAAGATGATTGACGACGACAAGCTGGCACTGCTGCTTATGATGCCTAACGTTATTGTCACATCCCATCAGGCTTTCTTCACCCGCGAAGCAATGCACAACATTGCAGACACCACCCTGAACAATATCAAGGACTGGGCAGAAGGCAAGGAACTGAAGAACGAGGTGAAAGGATAGACGGCGGACACTGCATTAATATGCTTCATAATGTAATAGTACAAGCATAACATGATGACACGTGATTATATCTTCGCGGCTGCTCTCGCTTTTGCAACGACAACCGCACCGCATTAGGCCAGACCAAACCTGAGACTGCCTCAGACGGCTATTACCTTATCGGCAATGCCGAGGAGCAGAAATGATTCCGCGACGAGGTCAACGCATCGCTTGGCGTGAGTTATCTGAATGCAAGACTCACGGCCGACATCAGTCTTGACTACTCGGAACCATGATCAGCGGTCAGATACTCTTCCGTACCTCATCTGTAGGAGGAAGCCACACTTTCAGCGGATTGGCAAGGCCATTTAAACGAAAGAGGCACAAAACCTATAATGGGTTCTGTGCCTCTTTCGTATGTGCTACATAGAAGTGTTCTCTTGAAAGACTTCTTCAGACTGCAATAACACGATCACGTAGCTCTTGTCATCAATATTTTCTGACTGTGGTGGTCAGAATGTGAGTCCGTCTTTCCAGCCAGGGTTTTGTGTGAGGTTGTGGTTCAGCGACCTTTCGTTTATAGGTATTGGGTAAAGATAGTCCCTGTTTTCGTCGAACCCTTCGCGTAAATCTCCCGTGTGGCTGTGATAGTCGAGATAGCCGTGGTCGCCGTCAGACAAATATATGTCTTTGCCGATTTGATATATCTGTGCCCCTTTCACATTAGGCTTTTGTTCACCTTTCTTATAAAGAACAACGTCTGTCGTTCCGTCGCCGTTTAAGTCGAACTGTCCGGAACCGGCAAAATACATTCCTTGTATCGACTGGTCTACACATTTTCCGGCTTTCCAGCGCATGAGGTCATCGTAGCGGAATCCTTCTTGCATAAGTTCGATGGCACGTTCGCGTCTTATTTCCAGAATCACGCCCTTGTCGGTTCCGCTTACATTGGTGAAGCCATATTCCGGCGACGACATGTATGGGTCAGGGTTCGCGTTTGCGTCTGCCAGCGACAAGTGAGGCATTGCCACCCGGTCGCGCAGCACGTTTATCGACTTGTCTATGTCTGTCTGTGTTATTGTCCCAAGCTCGGCTTTTGCTTCGGCGTAGTTGAGAAGCACCTCGCCATATCTTAACACCGGCAGGTCACATGTCGAACGGCCGTTACGGTCTACCTGTCCTCCTGATGCGGTCGGGTCTTGCACAAACTTGATGGGCTGATATCCAGTTACGCTTACTTTAAGATCTGGAGCAAGCAGTTTCGTCTGGCCTATCCTATGATATCCCGGTGTCCTGATGCTTTGTGACAGACGAGGGTCGCGGTTCTCCACCTCTTGCGTGAAGGTTTCGGTCTTCCAGTCATCCTTGTCGGTGAATCTGGTTCCGTCTTTCATAAGATATAGGTTCACCATCTTCCTTGTCAGCCCCGGACGCCCCTGCGTAGGTACGAGCGTGTGTGCTGTGGCGTTGTGATATATGCCCATACCATAGTCAAACTTTATGGCCAGGATATATTCGTCAGGATTGGCATCTTCTTCTGCAAAAAGGTTAAGATAGTCGGTTTCCGGACTACCTGTACTGTACAGCTTGTACTTGCCCTCGTCTATTATTTTCCCTGCTGCATCTGCAGCTTGTTCGAGATAAAACTTATAGTCATGTCCTTTCAGACTGAGGTTGTGATACTTACGGTATGTACCTTCGTATAGGCAGAACCGTGCCTTTAGGGCCAGTGCCGCCCAACGGTTAACTCTGAACGGACTGCTCGTTTCCTTTTCTTTGGTGGGAAGGTTGGCTATGGCATAGTCGATGTCGGCCAGCATGTTGGTCATTACAGTTTCACGCGAATCGCGGGACTTATAGAGGTCTCCATCATCGGAGAACATTTCTTTGTCATACCAAGGCACATCGCCGAAACGTTTTACTTTGTCAAAATAGAAGTACGCGCGGAAGAAACGTGCCAGTGCCGTGTATTTCGTTACGGCTGCAGTATCTTCACACTCCCCTGCATGTCCGATGAGGGTGTTTATGTTGCGCAAGGCACTCCACGACCATCCTCCTCCAGAAGCCGGGACGATGCGGTGACTGCCACCCAGAATCTCGTCGGAAAGGTCCTGGCAGACGTAAACGTCGCTTTGTTTGTCGTATGGCGATTTGTCGAGCATCGTATAGAACGAATTGCTGTAGAGCTGTAGTTGTGTTTCGTTCTTGAAGTAGCTTCCCTCGTTCATGTTTCCTTGTGGCTCTTCGTCGAGCAAGTCGTCACAGCTTGTGATTGCAGACGACAGCGCAAGCATTGCAATTATATAAAAATATCTTCGTTTCATTTTCTTTTGCCTCTTTATGTTCTACATTTTAATGCGCTTTCACACATGTCAGAATGTTATGTCAATACCGAATACGAATGTCTTCTCCCATGGGTAGAATGCTTCGTTGTTCACAGAGTTCGAACGGTTGATTGCTGCTTCCGGGTCAATGTATTTTGTATGTTTCTTCAACGGCGACCAGTAGCACAAGTTCTCCCCTGTGAAGTAGATTCTTATAGCGTCTACCATTATCTTCCTTGTCAGCGAAGCCGGAATGGTGTAACCTATCGTAAGGTTCTTCAACCGCAGATAACGCAGGTTCTGGATGTATCGGTCATTTACCTTGCTCATCGGCCCTGATGTAGCAGAGTAGGCCATTGCGCGAGGAAAGTATGCATTCGGGTTATCCTCAGACCAAACATTTTTCAAGAAATCTTTCGGCAGGTATGTCATGTACGGATAAGAGTATGGTCCCCAGAATCCTGACAGATGGCTTGTCGGATACCAGTAATGGTTGCCAGTGCCTTGGAAAAATGCCGAGACATCCACTCCTGCCCAGCGTATTCCTGCATTGAATCCATAGTTGAATCGTGGAAGACTGTTGCCCAGCTTCTTGCGGTCGCCGGGGTCGCTGACGTTATTGCTGCCTATGTCCACCTTTCCGTCGTGGTTAATATCGACGAATTTTATGTCTCCGGCCTTCCATCCACCGGTCAGACCGTTGGCCATGTATGCCAGGTCTACCTTTTCAGAATAGGCCTTTGCCTCTTCGTCGCTTTGGAAAAGGCCGTCGGTTACAAAGCCCCATACTTCACCTATTTCCTTGCCGACGTAATAGCTCTTGGCGAAGGTCTTGTCCTTGTTGTCATAGCGTGTTATGACACTTTTATAGTTGCTGAAGTTTAGGCCTATGTTATACTCAAACGGTCTTCCTGCGAGCGTGAACCTGTCGTTCCATCCCATTGCCACTTCGTAGCCTTTGGTACGCAGGTCGGCGGTGTTCATGTCGGGCAGTGAAGCTCCGTAAACAGCCGGAAGCTCTATTCCGTCGGTCAGCATGTTGAGCGTGTTGCGGATGTACCCGTCGACGGTAATGCTCAGACGGTTGCTCAGCATGTTGATGTCAAGACCTAAGTCCCACTGCCGTGCGGTTTCCCACGTAGTTTTAGAAGCGATAGGTGCGCTAAGGCTAGTGTAGTTTGTCGGTACGGTCCCTTCACCAAATGAGTAGTCCATTTCACCTACAGATACCAGTCTCAAGAAAGAATAATAAGATGAGATGTTCTGGTTTCCGAGGTTTCCGAACGATGCTCTCAGCTTCAGATTGTCTATTACGTCCTTCAACGGTGTGAAGAATTGTTCTTCGGATATGCGCCATCCCACTGATGCCGATGGGAAGAAGCCCCAGCGGTTGCCTCTTGCAAAGCGCGAAGAACCGTCATAACGGCCACTCGCTTCAAACAGGTATTTGCCCTTGTAGTCGTAGTTTATGCGGCCGAACGCTCCGAAAAGTGAGTAGCCGCTTTGTCCTCCTCCTACGCTGGTTATAGTTTCGCCCACACCATTCTGTCCTACAAGATTGAAGTCGTCCAAATCAGGCGAAAGAAGGTTCTCGCCATGTCCTGATATGTTCTTACGCCTGAACTTTTCGTAGTTTATGCCGGCGACAGCCGTTACATGGTGGTCTTTGAAGAACGTGTCGTTATACGTGGCGTATGCATTTGTCGAATAGTATTGGTCGGTGTTGACCGATTCGTCGAGTTTGTTGAGTCCTGCTCCGGTAGAGTAATAGAGCATCGGACCTTCTGGATATTCCCGATATGGCATCGGGTTCGTGCGCTGTGTATTTCGCGATTGGGAGAATTCGTATGTGAAGTCTGCCGTGAAATTGAGTGTCTTGAACGGTGCGTAAACCATTCTGGTGGTATTCGTGATGTCGGTCAGACGCTTGGTGTTGCGATGTGAATTCTCGCCAAGCATGATGTGCCTTCCGTTCGCAACCTTATACTTCAGATATGGCGTGCTGTACAACCATGAACCGTCTGGATTCTTCTGTGGAAAGTTTGCAAGCGCGTGACGTGAACTGTAGGCAATAAGGTTTTCCACATCGCCGTCTCCGAGGTATTTGTATTGCGAGCTGAACAATGAAGCGTTGTTCGACATCGTAATCCATTTGTTAACACGGAAGTCGATTTTCGACCGTAAGTTGTATCTTTTATAAACATCAGGATGCTCGCGTATGATACCTTCCTGACGGTCAAACGAGCCTGACAGCAGATATTTAAGGTCGCCTTTGCCTCCGCTGACTGAAACATCGTGCTGTTGGGTAGGGTGATTGTCACGGAAAAGCATGTGCCACCAGTCATAGTTTCCGTAGTAGACCCATTGCTTGCGTCCGTTGCGTTCTTGCTCCACAGTCCACGGACGTTCCGGATTCTCGGTCTTGTCGTTCACTCTGTCAAGCAGCTGCTGCATGTCATCGTCGGTGTAGTCAACATAGTTGGTTCCGTTCTTGGCTTGCCAGAACTTGTTGACAGTGTAGACCGACCAATAACCTCTGTTTTCATAGTCGGTTGAAGTTGTCGGACTTTTCCATCCGAAACGTCCGCTGTACGATACTTTCGCCTTGCCGTCTCCTGTTTCTCCCGACTTTGTTGTCACGAGTATTACACCGAATGCGGCACGTGCTCCGTATATGGCTGCTGCCGACGCGTCTTTGATTACCGATATTGAAGCTACGTCGTTGGGGCTTACTCTGTCGAGAGTACCTACCGCACCGTCAATCAGCACCAAGGGGCCAGAAGCGTTGATAGATGTTGTTCCGCGCACATTGACAGATGCCGCGCTGCCTGGTACCCCCGACGAGGTTGTGACAATGAGTCCCGGAACTGTGCCTTGCAGAATGTTGCTCAATGACGTTGACACGCGGTTTTTCAGTTCGTCAGAGTCGATGGTCGCCACGGCTCCGGTGAGGTTGACCTTCTTTTGCTTGCCATATCCTACGACCACCGTTTCGTTAAGCAGCACTGAGTTTTCCTCAAGCTTTACGGTTATGTTCTGGTCGTTGCCCGATACTTTCACCTTCTTGCCGTCAAATCCGATGTATGAAACATCCAGTGTGTTCGTTCCGTCGGCTACATTGATGCTGAATTTTCCTTTTTCGTCAGTGACAGTTCCGCCTGGTTTCCCGTCGAGCTTGATGGCAACTCCGGCCAATGGAACGTTTTTCGAATCTGTTACGATACCCGTAACGACGCGGCTCTGTGCAGATGCCGTGGCCATGCCGGCCATACAGCTGCACGAGAGCAAAAGCATTCTAATCGTTTTCATTTAAAATTTATAATGTGTTCATATAATCATGGAATACAATACGCAACTTTATCATAGTTGGGATAATCTCCTGAATTTGCAATCTTTTCGCATTGCAAAATTATCCTTACGATATTACATGAATGTTTCAGTCTGGTTAAGTGTACGTAAAAGATACTGGATGTCTAACGGCTGGTCCGGATAAAAATGCAGATACGAAAGAGGCACAGAACCGTCAACGGGTTCTGTGCCTCTTTCGTATCTGTATTTATGATGGAAAGCTTACAGCTTCTGCTGCACTTCCACTTCGGTGAATGTCTCGAGAATGTCGCCCACCTGGATGTCGTTGAAATTGACAAGGCTGATACCGCACTCAAAGTTGGCGGCCACCTCCTTCACGTCATCTTTGAAACGTTTCAAGGCGTTGATAGGAGCTGTGTGTACCACTATGCCGTCGCGCACCACACGAGCCTTGTCGGTACGGTGTACCTTGCCTTCGGTGACATAGGCTCCGGCTACGGTTCCGACTTTCGAAATCTTGTACACGGCGCGAACCTCTACCTGACCCGTCACGACTTCCTTCTTCACTTTGTCGAGCATACCCACCATAGCCGACTTCACGTCGTCGATGGCATCGTAGATTACCGAGTAGGTGTTGATTTCGACGCCTTCCTGTTCGGCCAGCTTGCGGGCGTCAGCCGAAGGACGTACCTGGAAGCCTACGATGATTGCATCTGATGCGTCGGCAAGCGTAACGTCGCTTTCCGAAATCTGGCCTACGGCCTTGTGTATGACGTTCACCTTTATCTTTTCGGTCGAGAGCTTGATGAACGAATCGCTCAGGGCTTCTATACTTCCGTCGGTGTCGCCCTTGACGATTATGTTCAGCTCCTTGAATGATCCGAGAGCAATGCGGTGGCTGATGTCCGAGAGGGTGAGACGCTTCTGTGTGCGCAGTCCTTGCTCGCGCTGCAGCTGTATTCGCTTGTTGGCTATCTCGCGTGCCTCCTGCTCCGATTCGAGTACGTGGAATGAGTCGCCCGCTGTCGGCGCGCCGTTCAGTCCGAGGATGATTGCAGGTTCGGCCGGGGCTGCACTTTCTATGCGCTGGTTACGTTCGTTGAACATGGCCTTGATACGTCCGTAGCAGGTTCCGGCAATCACGATGTCGCCCGCACGGAGTGTGCCGTTCGACACGAGCACTGTCGACACATAGCCGCGTCCCTTGTCGAGCGACGACTCGATGATAGAGCCGGTTGCCTTGCGGTTGGGGTTGGCTTTGAGGTCGAGCATGTCGGCTTCGAGGAGCACCTTTTCGAGCAGTTCGTCAACGCCAGTGCCCTTCTTCGCGCTTATCTCCTGACACTGGTACTTGCCGCCCCATTCTTCGACGAGCAGGTTCATGTTGGCAAGGTCTTCGCGTATGCGGTCGGGGTTGGCGCCTGGTTTGTCTATCTTGTTTATGGCGAATACCATCGGCACGTTGGCTGCCTGGGCATGTGCGATGGCCTCCTTGGTGGTGGGCATGACGCTGTCGTCGGCTGCGATTATGATAATGGCGATATCGGTCACCTGTGCTCCACGGGCACGCATGGCCGTGAAGGCTTCGTGTCCAGGGGTGTCGAGGAATGTGATGTGCCGCCCGTTTTTCAGTTTCACGTTGTAGGCGCCGATGTGCTGGGTTATGCCTCCGGCCTCGCCCGCTATGACGTTGGTGTTGCGTATATGGTCGAGCAGCGAAGTCTTACCGTGGTCTACATGTCCCATGACGGTCACGATAGGTGCACGGGGCACGAGGTCGTTCTCGTCGTCTTCTTTCTCGGTGATGGCTTCCTGCACTTCGGCACTGACATATTCGGTCTTGAATCCGAACTCTTCGGCCACGAGGTTGATGGTCTCGGCATCGAGACGCTGGTTTATCGAAACCATTATGCCCACGCTCATCAGCGTACCTATGACCTTGTTGACCGGTACGTTCATCATTGTGGCCAGCTCGCTCACGGTGACGAATTCGGTCAGCTTCAGCACCTTGCTGTCGGCCTTCTCCTCTCTGCGCTCCTCGTTAAGCTTCTCCTGTACGGCTTCGCGCTTCTCTTTACGGTAGCGTGCGCCCTTCTTGTTCTGGTTCTGCTTGTTGGTCAGACGTGCGAGCGTCTCCTTCACCTGACGTGCTACGTCCTCTTCGCTCACCTCTACAGGCTTGCGTCCACGGTTGCGGTTCTTTTTCTTCTTTCCCGATGCAGAGCCGCCGTTGCCGCCTTTAGGCTGTTCCTGGCTGGCTGCGTTTATGTCTACACGCACCTTGTTGATGCGTTCGCGTTTCTTCTTTTCTCCGCGCTGCTGCGAGGCTTTCTCTTCGCGTTCCTTCTTGCGCTCCTCCTTGCTCTTCTTCTTGGGGCGTGTGCTTTGGTTGAGCGCGTCGAGGTCAATCTTACCGAGCACGTTCACCTTTGGTGTGTTGAGAATGCGCTTCTCGCTCTTCGTGGTGTATATGCTGGGTTCGCTCTTCTGCGGCTGGGCTTGGGCTTCTGACTGCTGATCTGGCTTGGCGGCTGCCGGTTCGGCTGGCTTGGCGGGCTGTACTGCCGGTTTTGCCTCGGTGGCAGCTGCAGGGGTTGCTTTAGGCTTCTCCAGCTTAGGCTCTGCCACCTTTGCCGGTTTCGGCTCGGCTGGCCTTGCGGTTTTAGAATCCTCCTTAGGCTTTGCCGTTGTCGTTACGGGCTTTGCTGCAACCTTGGGCTGTTGTGGTTTTGACACCGTCGTCTGCTGTGCTGCAGGCTTGTTCTGTTGTGACGGTTTGCCCGACCTTCTGTTCAGACTGTCGAGGTCGATTTTGCCCAACGGCTTATATTCCTGTCTCACTGTGCCCACTGTGCGCTCGCTTCGCTTCTCCTTCGGTTCGCGTTTCTTTTCCTTCGGTTTTTTCTGAAACAGCTTGTCGGCTTGCGAACGCACCTCCTTGTCCTTCTGGAATGCATTCACCAGAGCGTCGTATTGCTCTTGGGTGATTTTTGAAGTGGGTTCGAGTTTCGTTTCGCTTTTGTCGCTTCTCTTTTCGAGAAACTCCACTGCTGTCTGAAATCCGATGTTCAGTTCGCGTAATGCTTTATTTAATCTGATGCTCATTCTTTGATTAATTCATAATGCATAATTCATGATGCGCAATCCTTTTACGCACAATGACTGATGCCGTTCTTGTTTTTATCTTCTTCTATTTACAAATCCATACATGCATTATGCTTTGGCCCTTACTCATTCATGCACTATGCATTATGAATTATGAATTATTTTTACGTAGGTATGTTTCTCTTCCTCTTTTTCTTATTCAAACTCTGCCCTCAACACTTTCAGGACATTGTCGACGGTCTCTTCTTCGAGGTCGGCTTTTTCCACCAGCATCTCGCGCGGCGCGTTGAGTACTTGCTTGGCGGTGTCCAGTCCTATGCCCTTGATGGCATCGATGACCCACTGGTCGATTTCGTCAGAGAACTCGTCGAGATAGATGTCTTCGTCGGCTTCGTTTTCGTCTACTTCGCGGAACACGTCGATGGTGTATTCGGTCAGCATAGAGGCCAGCTTGATGTTCAGTCCGCCTCGGCCGATGGCCAGACTCACCTCTTCGGGGCGCAGGAACACCTCGGCCTTGTGGTTCTCTTCATCGAGGTTGATGCTCGACACCTTGGCCGGGCTGAGTGCGCGCTGTATGAACAGCTTCACGTTGGAGGTGTAATTGATGACATCGATGTTCTCGTTGCCCAGTTCGC
The DNA here is from genome assembly GCA_937892695.1 of uncultured Prevotella sp. Taxonomy (GTDB): domain Bacteria; phylum Bacteroidota; class Bacteroidia; order Bacteroidales; family Bacteroidaceae; genus Prevotella. The sequence goes on along the minus strand of CALBJK010000080.1, from coordinate 954 downwards.
GCACGATGCCGTGTACGCGGCTGCCCTTCACGCCTACGCATGCTCCTACAGGGTCGATGCGCTCGTCGTAGCTCTCGACGGCTATCTTGGCCCTCTCTCCGGGCATACGCGCAATCTTGCGCACCGAAATCAGACCGTCGGCTATCTCCGGCACTTCGGCTTCGAGCAGACGCTGAAGGAAAGTAGGGCTGGTACGCGAGAGTATAATCTTCGGGTTGTTGTTCTCGTTTTCTACACGCTCGATCACGGCGCGTACGGTCTCGCCTTTATGGTAGACGTCGCTCGGTATCTGTTCGGCCTTGGGCAGAATCAGCTCGTTGTTTTCGTCGTCGATGACGAGAACCTCGCGCTTCCACACCTGGTAGACTTCTCCTGCGATGACCTGTCCCACACGGTCCTTATATTTATTGTAGAGAGAGTCATGCTCCAGTTCGAGAATCTTCGAGGCCAGGGTCTGGCGCAGGTTGAGGATGGCTCGGCGGCCGAACTTGGCAAAGTCGACACGCTCCGACACGTCTTCACCCACTTCGTAGTCGGGTTCTATCTTGCGTGCGTCGGTGAGCGAAATCTGCTTGTTCTGGTCTTCCACTTCGCCGTCGGACACAACCACGCGGTTGCGGTATATCTCGAAGTCGCCTTTGTCGGGATTGACAATCACGTCGAAGTTCTCGTCGCTTCCGAAGATTTTGGCGAGTACGTTGCGGAAACTCTCTTCCAGTACGCTCACCAGCGTGGTGCGGTCGATGTTCTTTGTCTCCTTAAACTCTTTGAACGAGTCGAACATGCTCACGCTTTCTTCTTTCTTTAATGCTGCCATAGCCTTTATTTGAAATTTATTAAGTATTTTGTATATTTCACCTTGTCCATCTGATAGGCATGGTCAACGTCGGCGAGCACAGGGCGTTTCTTTCCTTCGACCTTCACTTTCTCTTTGGATGTCACTACGAAGTCGTT
>CALBJK010000079.1 GCA_937892695.1 uncultured Prevotella sp. | reverse complement strand
TATGCCCGTACCGCAACCACAGTCAAGAACTTTTTTGCCGTCCAGGTTCATATCAAAAAGTTCCGACACTATCATACGAGTTGTCTCATGCGTACCTGTCCCGAAGGCCTGTTTTGCTTCGATGAAGATAGTGTTTGGGTTGTCATAGCCTGTCTCCGCTTCTTTTCGCGAAATGTCGCATATCGTACATTTGCCGTCAATGTCAATAGGGTCAAAGCCGGCTTTCTCCCATTTTTCATTCCAATCTTTGTCTTCTGCATCCGCAATAGTGTATGTCACTTTCACTCCTGGCATGATTTCTTCTGACAAAACAGAATCTAACACGTTACGGTCAAACAAGTCTTTTTGTACGTAACCGACAACACCGTTCACACTTTCTTCAAAAGCTTCAAAACCAGCATCAGCCACTGCCGCCGACAGTAGGTCACGTGCGGTTTCCATGACATCTTTGTCAGCATTTATTATAAAGTTTGCAACTTGATATTTCATTAATAATCTTTAATCGGTTGATTTATGGTGCAAAAATATAAAAAAATAGGGGAAAGCCTACTGTCGTTTAGGTATTTTCCTTATTTTTGCACGAAAAGTAGCATTAATTTTGTAATCATAATAAGAAGCAAAGCAACAATAATGCTTCAGCTATTAGTAATAGATAAAATCGAACAGTTATGAAACATCTGTTATTTCTTTCGTTGTTGGCATGGATGCTGCCGTCGTCTGTCAAGGCTCAAGACGATCTCTATTTCACGCCTAAGAAGGATGTAAGAACCGAGACCCACAACGCCAGAGTATACACAGAGCCTTCGTATGCAACAGGCCCATACCGCGATGTCGACGAATACAACCGTCGCGGACGTCTGCGCAGCTATTATCAGAAGTTGGGCACAGACACACTCGGCAACGACATAATACAGTTCAGGTCGGGTGACGACTATGCTGAAGCCGGAAACGATACGTCATACGTCTATCCAGGCTCAGAGCAATACTACGACGATGCCGACTTTGAGTATCCCTACAGTCGTGCAATGGGGCGGTTTGATGGCTTTTACGGTTGGTACGACCCATACTTTTACGGGTATTGGGGTGGACCGTACTGGAGTTCATACTATTCTTGGTATGGCCGTCCATGGTACTACGCAGGATGGTATGACCCTTGGTATTACGGATGGTACGGCTACGGCTGGAACTATCCTTATTACGGATGGGGCGGCTGGTATGCTCCGGTCTACTCGTACTCTTATAGAGGACTTGCCGGTACAAACAATCATTCGAGAGGACAGTTCCACGCCTTTGGCAATAGAGGTACTTCAAGATCGTTTGCCAATAGCGGATTCGGCAACCGTCGTTCTTCCAACTCTTCATTTTCAGGCAGCAACAACCGCTTCAACCGTTTCGACCAGAATCGTTTCAGCAATAATAGCAATGCCCGATTCGGAGGTCAGCGCAGATATGACAACAATAGCCAGCGCCAATACACTCAGCCTGTACAACGTCCGTCATTTAACAATAACAGCTCGTTTGGTGGCAGCCGTGGCAGTTTCGGAGGCGGAAGCTTCGGTGGTGGCAGCCGTGGCGGCTTCGGAGGTGGAGGCGGACACTTTGGCGGAAGACGATAACAGCAAAAGTTGAAGTAAAAGAAGCAAACCCACAAAAAAGAGACAATTATGAAAAAATCAATAGCGATAATGACGTCAGCTATGTTCTGCCTGACAGCTTCGGCTCAGGAGACGTATGAGAATGCACGTCTTAGCAACACAGACCTTAACGGAACGGCGAGGTATGTTGGAATGGGCGGAGCAATGGAAGCCTTGGGAGCCGATATATCTACTATCAGCACAAACCCTGCTGGTATAGGTTTGTTCCGCAAAAGTTATGCAAACATCTCTTTCGGAATAGTCAATCAGGACGATGCTCCGTCATTCAGAGATGCGAGCAAGACAAAAATGAGTTTCGATCAAGCCGGTTTTGTCTACTCACAACGCATGGGAAGAAAGTCGTTCCTTAATTTTGCATTCAATTATCATAAGAGCAAGAACTTCAATTACATTCTTGCTGCTACCGACAAGCTCCATGATGCTTCACAGAATAAGCTCTCCTATATAAAAGGAGCAGCAGGTCTGTTCGATGTCAGGCGAGGAAGCATTGACAATAACGGCAACTTTGTCCCTAACAGCAATGACGCATGGATAGGAACTGAAGGAGCAGAAAACAATGCCTACGGGTCGATGGCCTATTCTCAGGTCGACTATCTCTACTACAACTCCCTTATTATGGACAATGACGGAACGGCCTACTATAACAATGCCGACGGTTATATGTTCAATCGTGCCAACTCCGGCTACATAGGCGAGTACGATTTCAATATCAGCGGCAACTCAAGCGACCGTCTTTATTGGGGACTCACTGTCGGACTGCACGACGTTCACTATAACGGTAACAGTGCCTATCAGGAACATTTGCTTGACGACAAAAACAACGGTATCGGCGATGTTACGATGAACGACAGTCACAAAATAACAGGAACGGGTGTTGATGTCAAGTTTGGCT
>CALBJK010000078.1 GCA_937892695.1 uncultured Prevotella sp. | reverse complement strand
AAAGAGCGTTCCGGCCAGTTCTGGATGACAGTGTTTCAGGTCGCGTGCCACATCATTGCCGAGCGACATTCCCACGCTGGCCACTTCTAGACTGTGGGTCAGACGGTTGTGTACGAATACGCTGCCCGGAAGTGGAAACACCTGGGTCTTGTTCTGCATACGGCGGAAGGGAGCCGAGAATATCAGACGGTCGTAGTCGCGTTTGAATTCGGACCGGTCGTCGTGTTTCTGTGCGTGTCGGTCTTCCTGTCCGAGACGCTTATTTGAAATCAGTTGTTGCCAGTTCATGTCATTGTAGTAATTGGAGATGCGCGTAGGATGGGCCGTGTCGGACCGGCGAATGACGGCATCTGTATGTAACTTGTACCTGCAAAATTAAGTAATTTAGCCCAACCCACAACGCCTGCAACGATGTTTTTATCATCTGGAGAGAAATAATAAGATGTTTATCACGGATTGTTCTGTTTATCGTTTTTTTGTCCTGTTTCAGAAAAGCGCATCACATTAAGTCATTTTTGACACATGTATTTCAATTTTTAGTGCTAATTTTGTGGCGCAGCGTGAAGGCAGGGCTGTCGGTCATGCCGTAATTAACTATGGCACAATCCATTCCTTTCCGGATGCTATGACAGATAGATTCGATGAAACGCTTCCGAAGTAAGGCGGTTGAGTGGCTTTCAGAATCTTCAATGTGTAAAACCATTCTAAGAATACATGATGACAAACAAAATAATGCTAAGAGATGTGACTGTATCTTCGGCGTATGAAGCATGTGGGGGCAGCCATATCGGCGGCGACATTCTTCTTGTCGACGACATTACCAGAGTGCGTCTGCGCGACGGACTGTGCCGGATGCAATGTCTGTTTCTGGCTTTATGTACGAGAGGAACGGCATGTTACATAGTCGATACGGTAGAGCGCACAGTAGTACCGGGCGACCTTATTATTGTATCAGAAGGTCAGGTGACAGACAGTTGCCAGTTCAGTGACGACTGCGACGGTCTGTGTATGATAGTTTCGTATGACTTTTTCAACGAAGCCATAAAGAATGTTCACGAATTGTCTTCGCTCTTTCTCTTCGCGCGCAGCCATCCCGTGTGCCACCTCACGGCTGACGAATCCGAGTCGATAAAGCGTTACTATTCGACGATGCGCGGGATGATAGGCAACGAACACCATCATTTCCGCAGCGAAATGGTACGTTCTGTGTTCACCACGATGGTCTATGACGTGAGCAACACCATATACCGCATACAGAACGAAGGCGGACAGTACAGCACCAGAGCCGAGAAGATATTTACCGACTTTGTGCGTCTGGTCGAACGCAATTTCCGGACGGAGCGCAGAGTGGGGTGGTATGCTCAGACAATGTGCATCTCGCCCAAATATCTTTCAGAAACGGTTAGGGCAATCAGCCGGCGCACCCCTACGGAGTGGGTGGACAATTACGTGACGTTAGAATTGCGTGTACTGTTGAAAAATTCGACGAAGAGCATCAAGGAAATTGCCCAGGAGATGAATTTCTCCAATCAGTCGTTCTTGGGCAAGTACTTCAAAGACCATGTAGGCATGTCGCCTAGAGAATACCGGAAAAGCGGAATTTAGACTGCCGTTTTCTGTTCTCCATGAAAAAATGGGTGTACAAAGGATTTCGTCCTTTGACACCCATATTCTGAAATGCGGCTTGTCTTTTTATTGCCTTAAATGATAACGGAAACAATGCCGTCTCCTTTATGCGAAGAATGTATGCTTTCTTATGTTGCCGTATTACAGCAGTTGGGGCAGCGTGAAGAGCCTGATGCTGTTGCTCCCCTTTATGAGGATGAAGCGATGTTCGGGACGGTTTTTCTCTATTGCCGTCTTCACATCTTCTACATTGTCGAACTTTCGGAAGCTGCAATCTGTTTTGGCAAACTCCGGCCCTACGAGCCATACGTCGGTGAAACCCCAATTCATCAGACTGTCTACAAGCTTCTGGTGCTCCTCGCCGCTGTATGAACCCAGCTCGTTCATGTCGCCGAGGATAAGCATCTTGTTTTCTACATCCATACGGCGGAAGTTTTCGATTGCCGCATTCATGCTTGTCGGGTTGGCATTGTAGGCATCTACTATGAGATGGTTATGCTTTGTCTCTTCCAGTTCGGAGCGGTCGTTGCTAGGCACGTAGGACGACAGAGCCTCGTCGATGAGTTGTGGGGCAACCTCGAAATAAAGTCCGATGCAGACGGCAGCCAGCATGTTGTAGACATTGTATGCCCCTATCAGATGTGTCTCTACCTTGTGCCACTGCCCGTCGCCATGTCGCCATTTGAAGCTGAGGTATGGACTGCATTCACCCATTCGTCCTGACACATACAGGTTGTCGGCCTCGGTCAGCCCATAGCGCACGAGCTTCAGCCCGTGGGCTATGCCGAGCAGACGGTTGTCTTCGCCGTTTATAAAGACCGTGCTGTCCTTTTTCGTGCGGAGATAGTCGTAGAGTTCTCCTTTTGTCTTGATTACGCCTTCGAACGAACCGAATCCCTTCAGGTGGGCACGCCCCACGTTGGTGATGATGCCGTAGTCGGGTTCTACTATTTCTACCAGATGCCTGATGTCGCCCGGATGGCTTGCCCCCATCTCTATCACGCCAATCTCATGCTTTGCGGTCAGACGAAGCAGTGTCTTGGGCACGCCGATGTCGTTGTTGAAGTTGCCCTCGGTGTGGAGTACGTCATATTTTTTTGCAAGCACAGCCGAGACAAGTTCTTTTGTTGTGGTCTTGCCGTTCGTGCCTGTAATGCCGATGATGCGTGTGCCAAGCGTGAGGCGGTGGAGGTGTGCCAGTTGGCGCAGCGTCTCCAGACAGTCGTCGACGAGAATGCAGCGCGTGTCGGTGGCATATTCCTTCTCGTCGACTACGGCGTAGGCGCAGCCCTTGTCTAATGCAGATGCTGCAAACTTGTTGCCGTCAAACGATACTCCCTTGAGGGCGAAGAAGATGCTGCCCTCCGGACAATTGCGGCTGTCCGTTGTCACTACGGGGTGTTTCTTGAAAATTTCGTACAGTTCTTTTATTTCCATTGCTGATGTTTATTAGTCTTGCCATTTCCCTGTTTTGCGACGTTTCTGTTATCACGTCGCGCCTTCATTCTGGAACAGATTGGCCCTCGCCGTACCGTCCTCTCTAACTTATGCAAAGTTAGTGCAAAAAATGTAACAGCAACATCTATTCTCATTTAATATCCTTATATTTGCAAAAATCTTTGCAGTATTTAAGCAATTTGAGATGGAATACACGATAAATGTGAAGGGTCGGCTTCTCGACCTTTCCGTGCCAAAGGTGATGGGCATTCTCAATGCCACTCCCGATTCTTTTTATGCCGGAAGCCGGAAGCAGACAGAGGAAGAAATAGCTTCGCGAGCCAACACAATAGTCAGCGAAGGCGGTAGCATCATCGACGTGGGCGCGTTCTCTACACGTCCCGGTGCCGATGTTGTAAGCGAAGAGGAGGAGACAGAGCGGCTGCGCCGTGCTCTGGCCATAGTGCGCCGTGAACAGCCCGACGTGGCTGTATCGGTCGACACTTACCGCCCTGCGGTAGCCCGGAGGTGTATAGAGGAATTCGGGGCGGACATAATAAACGATGTGTCTGAAGGCGGCATCACCGGTATCGTCGGGCAACCCATACATGAATGTGGCGACATGTTTGAGACTGTCGCCCGACTGGGCGTGCCGTACATTCTGATGTCAGTGAAGCCAACGATAGAGACAATGCTCATGGCTTTTGCCGAAGAGGTGGAGCGGCTGCACAGTCTCGGGGCAAAAGACATAATCCTTGACCCCGGATTCGGATTCGGCAAGACACTCGACCAGAACTATGACATCATCAGCTCGCTTGACAAGCTGACCGTGATGGGGTTGCCGCTGCTTGTTGGCGTGTCGCGCAAGACCATGATTTACAAACTTGTCGGAGGCGATCCTACTACAGCCCTCAACGGTACGTCGGTGCTTGACACCATAGCTCTGATGAAGGGCGCGTCGATTCTTCGCGTACACGACGTGAAGGAGGCTGTAGAGTCAGTTGAAATAACAGAAAAGGCCAGACTGCATGATTGAATTCGGAATAAAAGATGTAGTCGATATCTTTCTGGTGGCATTGATTCTCTATTATGCCTACCGTCTGATGAAGGAGAGCCGATCGCTCAACGTCTTCATCGGTATCATTGTGTTTGTTATAATATGGCTGTTCGTGAGTCAGGTGCTTGAAATGCGGCTGCTCGGCTCTATCATGGACAAACTGGTGAGCGTCGGTGTTATCGGTCTGATTGTGCTGTTTCAGGAAGAAATCCGCAAGTTCCTCTATTCGCTTGGAGCGCACCAACGGTTCAAGGCTGTCATGCGTTTCCTCTCGTCGGGGAAGAAAGATGTCGATGCTGACAAGAAGACCATAATGCCCCTTGTAATGGCTTGTATGGACATGTCGCGCGGCAAGGTGGGGGCGCTCATCGTCATCGAACGGGCTATCAAGCTCGACGATATCGTGGATACGGGCGACTTGATAGATGCTAACATAAACCAGCGGCTCATAGAAAATATTTTTTTCAAGAACTCGCCGCTCCATGACGGTGCCATGATTATCTCCGACAAGCGAATCAAGGCTGCAGGCTGCATTCTTCCAGTGTCACATAACCAGGACATTCCACGCGAACTGGGACTGCGCCATCGTGCCGCTCTCGGCATATCGCAGAGCAGCGACTCCATAGCCATCGTAGTGTCGGAAGAGACCGGCGGCATATCCGTTGCCATTAAAGGAGAATTCCAGTTGCGTCTGTCGGCAGAGAAGCTCGAAAGTATCCTTACGAAAGAAATGGCAGAAGAGTGACAATAAGTTTAATCTTTAGTCTGCGATATTCTGAGGAAAAGATGAATGTGAAATTCTAAATAATGGAAATAGAAAGAATACATAACTTGTCGGAAGATATCAAATACGAGTTGCTGGGTGTCTGGGAAAGGGCAGTGCGCAGCTCGCACCATTTCCTGACCGAAGACGATATCGCCTTTTTCAAGCCATTGGTGCGTGACCGGTATTTACCTGCTGTCAGACTTTTTGCCATACGTGATGCAGCCGGCCATATTGCCGCCTTTATGGGGCTGAGCGACGACTTATTGGAAATGCTCTTCGTTATGCCCGAAGCGCAAGGCTGTGGGTATGGCAGGGCTTTGGTGGAACATGCTGTCAACTGCTGCCACATTTATAAAGTTGATGTTAACGAGGACAACGGACAGGCTTTCTGCTTTTATCTCCGCATGGGCTATAAGGTCGTAGGAAGGGATGAAACTGACTCTGTAGGAAAGCCATTCCCGATATTGCACATGCAACAACCAATGTAAAGTAATGAAACTGAACTGCATTCACCATATATAGCCTGTCATCTGCTCTGACTATGAAAGACGATGAGCGACAGTGCCGTAGCCACTTCAACTTTATCGGTGACAACATTCTCGGACGGAACGTGAACTCCGAGACTTGTCCATAACGTTAAACCACTATGACGAACGGACAAATAAGATTATTTTCGTCACTTACCATTCTTTGCGTATCTTTACAGGTGTGCATAAATTCGACACACAGGTTCTGTCCGTTACCATTGTGGTACGCATGCAGCCGGCAGAGCAGAGCCCGATAGAATAATTCCCGGAAGAACAATCTTTTCAGAAAATGAATGGCAGATGATAGCGACATCATTCATGCCACTATGGCAAAGCACGAACATTACTCACCCGACAGCTTTTTTCATCACTGTTGTATTCAAATCATGATTAAATGTAAGATATTCTTCTTCTGATATTTCCCGTTTTGTAGTAAGCACTATTAACGGATGTGGTCGGAATTCGTGTCTGTATGCAGGGTGCTTGTGAGGATATGGATTTTCATAAAAGCCGCATCTCTTATAGAATCTCAGACGGGCTTCCGATACATCATCTGTGATAGGGTCGATTTCTAATAAAACAATTTTGTCGATTGACTGGATGAATGTTCCTAGCAAATGGCTCCCATATCCTTTCCCTCTTAAATCTGTATTGACAGCGAAATGTTCGATATAACAGTAAGTGCCGAATGACCAATAAGAAATAAAACCAAGAAAGGTTTCGTTTTCCGTAAAGGCCAAAAGCTTGTACTTGTCATTCTGAAAAGCCTCTTTTTGTTGTGCCTTAGAACGTTGCTCAAACAGGGGAAAGCTGGTGTGATATAAGTTCTGGAATGTCTCGTACAAAGGATGGTCGGATGAATTGATGTAATGTTGACGCATGACAGGTTGTTTATAATGATTGCAAAGATAGTAAATCCCAGCAAAAATTCATTGCTGTCAGACATAAATGTAAGTCGGGAAGGGAATAGAACGGAAATGATAAAGCAAAATAAAAACGGCTAAGCAATGATTACCAACAGCTTAGCCGATTTGTTATGTACCCAGACCCGGGCTCGAACCGGGATGGATTGCTCCACTGGTGTTTGAGACCAGCGCGTCTACCTATTCCGCCATCTGGGCATAAGAGCGAGTGCAAAGTTACGACTTTTATTTTGAAAATGCAAAATTTCGGTTGCGAAAATGCAGTGTGGGGTCATCTTTGTTTATTTGTTTCCTGCATTTCTTCGAATGTACATCAGTTAACCATTATGATGCATACATCTGGGCGTTGAATGCACGTTTCAGAACGTGATTTTAGCAGTTCATACACGTCATTGATAATCAACACACTAATAATATGATGTGTCAAACTATGGAATGAATCTTGGATAGTTCATGAAAAGAACAATGTTCTTATTGGCAGTTGGTGTATGGTTATTTAGTGTTCACTGAATTAATGTTAGGCATAACTTGGAGCGCAGCAAACTTTT
>CALBJK010000077.1 GCA_937892695.1 uncultured Prevotella sp. | reverse complement strand
TTAGGACGAGAGATTTTCATTCTCTAAAGAGCAGTTCGATTCTGCTAGGGACTACAAAATAAAATAAGAACATATCAAAAGATGGCAAATCACAAATCATCATTAAAGAGAATACGTCAGACAAAGACGAAGACTCTGCATAACAGATATTACGCCAAGACAATGCGTAATGCTGTGCGCAAGCTCCGCGCCCTTACAGACAAGGAAGAGGCTGTGAAGCTGTATCCAACCGTTCAGAAAATGCTGGACAAGCTGGCAAAGACAAACATCATCCATAAGAATAAAGCTGCAAACTTGAAGTCAAGTTTGTGCCAGCATATAGCCAAGTTGGCTTAACGCTGAATGTTTTCCCATAACATATAATAAGGTCGCTTCCGTGAGGACAGCGACCTTTTTCGTTTTAGCCCACAGTGCGAAAAACATCTCCCACAACCTTTTTCTAATGTCTGATTATGATTGTATCACGTTCTATATGGCCTTGATTCTGATACATTGCTACAAGGTAATAATAAAAAGGTACAGTTGATAAAACTTACGAAAGATGCTGTAGATGCTTTTGTCGGATATACGTTACTTTAAACCGCAAGTTCTATATTGAACTTGCGCAACCATTAGAATGAGATATGAATACGAACTTGGAAAATCGGGGCTTGTCACCGTCGCTGGTTGCAGCCGTCAGAGTAGGACTGCCGGTGTTGGCGTTTGCAGCGTTGGGCATTGCATGGATTGTGGAATCAAACTTCTTTGAAGGACTGATATGGCTCAGTGGAGCCATCGCTGTGGGTGTCATAGCCTACGAACAGCATAAAAACAAACGGAGTCTGCTCTTCGGTGGCAATGTCGTGCTCGACAGTGCGGGTATGGTGTATGTCGCATCATATTGTACTGTCCCCGAAGCAAGCAAACTGTGGCTGTTGGCAGTGGCCTATTTTCTTGTCGACATGTTCTTGCCCTCAGAGGCGAAACAGGGTTTCCGTTATTTCAAGAAGGAAGAACCGAAACCGGACAGTACGGCATGGACAAACTGCATAACGGCCATAGCAGCAATCGTGGCTATCCTTCTGTCAGCTGTTTTTGTAGCTAAGAATACGGACGGTGCATACGCTGTGGCCTACGGCGTGGCTGTGATTTATCCGCTGTTCTGGCTGTGCCGATTTGTGGTCAGACGCGACTATCGCAGTGAGAAACATTGCTCCAGAGTGAAGAACGATTTTGGCACATGGTGCCTGCTGGTTGTGGCAATATGGTTTAGCGATATATATGACAGTGAGGCTGCTCTAACAGTGCTTAATCCTTGTGTTCTTGCAGTAGCTGTACTTGTATGTGGCGGTATGGTTTCGGCTTTCGCCATGCGTAGCGTGGTCAGAGACACGATAGGTTTTTTCAAGACAGAAAAAGATATTGGCGCGGATATGGGAAAGGCTCAAAAGAATGCTGACGAGACAATCACCAAGTTGAATAAGGAACTCAGCGAATAGTGATTAATGTTTACTCAATATGTTCACAACAAACTTCAGCAAATAAACACTAAGAAGCCGTTGCTTACAATTTGTAACTGCATTCAGGCTTTTCGACTGTCAAAACTCAGTCGGCTGAAACGATGCTTTTCACGTTCTGATATGCACCTTTTCAGACGCTGATATGCCGCATTTCAGAACGTGAAATGCGGCATATTGGAACGTGGAAATGGGCATATTGATAATTTGCTGATAATTAACAAGTTACTGAATCGCCAGAATCGGGCAAAACGGCAGTTATAAATTGTAAGCAGTTTTGCCCGATTTCTCGTTTTAGCCCCCCTTCGCGTTATTCTGCGAGATAGCCTGTTTGCGACGGACGCAGATAAGGTTCGGCCACCTGATAGCGTATTCGGTATTCGGCTCCCGATGTACCACGAGCCGGCCCTATGACGATAATCCAGCCGTCGATGAATCCGGCGTTGCCTATGTAGAGCTGTTCGCTGTCCGGCACTTCCATCTGCATGTTGCCGCGAAACTGCCACATCAGTTCCTTTATGCGGTTGTCGCCGCACGCGAATATCTCCTTGGCTGTCACCCTGTGACCGTCCTTCTTGCTGAACGTTGCTACGTCGGACGTGGTCCATCTGACCGAGTCGCGATCTGTCGTTTCTGCCTCGAAGGTGACGCATGTCGGGTCTTCGTAGCTCCATACTATCCGGACCGTGCGCGACGTAGCGTCGTAGTTCTGTAAGAACTCGTCACAGCTGCGGCTTATCATTTCCGGCATGTCGGCTTCGGATATATTGCCCTCGGTCTGGACATCGAGCACATTGCATATCCATTTCTTTGCCTCTGTCATCACGGCTCGCGGTCCCGCAACAGGTATGTCCACGGTAGCCTTGAACGAGGATGCGCCCCGGCTCCGCCGGCAAGTGACAGTGCTCACGTCGAAAAACTCCTGACTCCATGCGTCTGCTGAGATCGTCATCGTCACGGCAACGGCTGCTGCCTTTATGATGTTTTTCATTTCTTTATGTTCCTCCTTATTCTTTTAACTCCCGACCATTCATAAATATTGCTAAGCATTGACATTTTTTGTGTAAATACTTATTAATAGGTATTTGGCATTTCCGTTATTTAGGTTATTTTTGCAGTGAAAAGAAGAGCTATGTTCTCCGTAGCCAAATAAGATTCATTAATGAGTTTCGCCGGTCTGTAGCCGTGACGGTCTGACAGGTCCAGTCGGCACATCCGGCAAACGTAAATATTTTATAACAGGATGAAAAGAATAGTATTGGTTCGTCACGGCGAGAGCCAGTGGAACAAAGAGAATCGTTTTACAGGATGGACAAATGTCGACCTGAGTGAAAAAGGAGTAGAAGAGGCAGCTGCTGCAGGTGTGGCTCTGAAAAAAGCCGGCTTCACCTTTCAGGTAGCCTACACTTCTTATCTGAAACGTGCCATCAAAACCCTCAACTGCGTTCTTGACAAGATGGATGAAGACTGGATTCCGGTTTACAAGACATGGCGTCTGAACGAGAAACACTACGGTATGCTTCAGGGTCTGAACAAGGCAGAGACAGCCGAAAAGTATGGTGACGAGCAGGTCCACATCTGGCGTCGCAGCTACGACGTTGCTCCCCACGCTCTGAAGGATGACGACCCCAACAGCTCGGTTCACGACGTGCGTTATGCTGGCGTGCCCGACGCTTATATCCCCCGTACCGAGTCTCTTAAGGACGCTATCGCACGTGTGATGCCTTACTGGGAAGTTGAGATATTCCCCATGCTCAAGAAGGTAGACAGCATCATCGTAGCTGCTCACGGAAACAGTCTGCGTGGCATAGTTAAGCATCTGAAGAACATTTCTGACAAGGACATCGCTGCTTTGAACATTCCGACAGCCACTCCGTATGTGTTCGAGTTCGACGACGACCTCAACCTCGTAAAGGACTACTATCTGGCAGATCCTGAAGAGCTGAAACGCAAGCAGCAGGCTGTGGCCAATCAGGGCGTAGCAAAGAAGTAAGACTGCTTACAAGGACGAATGTGGACAGCGCAAGCCACACGTGGTGTCCACACTCGTCTTTTTTCTGGTTGCCAAAATCCTGCCTAACCTTTTAAAAGTGCTGGGAAAAGAAATCATACCCCAAAAGGCAGAGCTTTCACGGTTTTTGTGAAACATCTGTTTCTCATACTCAAAATAATTTAATCTATGAGCAAGTTAACAGAAATCTTAGGTAAAGATGCCGAGTACTATCTCGGCCATGTGTGTAAGACCATCGACAAGTCGATGATACATGTACCATCAAAGGATACGGTGGACAGACTTTGGATAGACAGCGACCGTAACAACCGCGTGCTCTGCAACATGCAGCGTCTGCTCGGTCATGGTCGTCTGGGCGGCACGGGCTATGTGTCGATTCTTCCTGTCGACCAGGGAATTGAGCATTCGGGCGGTGCATCCAATGGTTCGTCCGACCTGCATGATGCAGTAGTCACAGCGGTAGTGAACAAACGAGCAGGTGGCATGGGACTGATAAGCGGACGCAAGGCTTTCCAGAAACCTATGAAGGATGGCGTTGAACTGCTCAACACCATTCAGGATGTCTACCTCGACAAAGATGTGACAATTGCCTGAAAATAAAATAATATGTCTATGAATTATCTGAAAATAGTACTTGTGGCTTTTGCTCTAAGTGCCGCCACAGCCGTATGTGCCCAGACTGATGCCCGGACCGGTGCTACCAAGCAGGTGCAGACCGGCGTAGCCAAGGCCAAGAAACTGAAAAAAAACTCCGATGCTGCAGCCGTGCGCCAGACTGCCCGTCTGGCAAAGGCTTTGGAACTGACATCCGCACAGCAGGCTAAGGTAAGTGCCATAGCCAAGAAGTATGCCGGAAAGAAACAGACTAAGGCTGTACGCGCTAAGAAAACGGCCGAAATAGAGGCTGTGCTTACAGCAGAGCAGAAAGC
>CALBJK010000076.1 GCA_937892695.1 uncultured Prevotella sp. | reverse complement strand
ACACATTGTAAGACATCACCTTTACAGTACTGTCAGGAGCATTGCGGCTGATATTGAGCGGACAATATACTCTAGTCGGGCCATAGCACATCACAAAGCCTACAATAGGTATAATAGTGCGCCTTATGCTGAAGAATGCCCAAAACACGAGAAAGGCCGTATTGGCAAGCAGAAAAAAAGGAAACGTCAGCCCGAAGTTGGCGATTACAGGATGGTCGACAGGGTCAACCCTGTCACTATAGCCTACCAGCAACATCAGCACTATGGTAGCGATGTTGGCTCCTGCAACTATCTGTACGGTAAGTTTTTTTAGATTACGTGGCATAGACGTTATCGTTTGTTGCTGCTGTCAAAGAGCTTCTGTTTCTCTTCGCGAGTCAGACTGTCGTAACCGTTGAGCCGTATTTTCTCCAGAATGCGGTCGATTTCTTCCTGTTCGGCTTTCTTACGGGCATTGTAGTCCCAGTCGGGATTACCTGTAGACGAGGATGTGTTTTTATTGTATTCGCCTCCTTGTGAACTTTTCATACGGGTGCGCTGACGGCGTTTCTCCCATGTCGAACGCAGCGACTCGAAGAAGTCCTTGCTCTTGTCCGCCCCGTACCCGTATGACGGATGGCGGTTCCAATAGCGTATCATGAAGAAACCGAAAATCATACCTCCCAGATGAGCCAGATGCGCCACCTGGCTGCCGGGACTTGCCATGGCCTGAAAAAGTTCGATGGCGGCATAACCAATGACAAGCCATTTGGCCTTGATTGGAACGGGGAAAGGAAAGATGAAAATCTTCTCGTTGGGGAAAATCATTCCGAAAGCCAGCAGTATGGCATATATAGCTCCCGACGCTCCTACGGTAGTCCATTGGTCGATGATGGCCGCGCTGTTGTCTGCCACGAGCATCATCTGGGAAATGTCGAAACCGGGAATCTGACTTTTGCAAAGGAAGTAGAACTCGAACGTTTGTGCAAGCTCCTGCATCAGTCCGGCACCCACGCCACACGAGAGATAATAGAAAAGAAACTTGCGCGCGCCCCACGCCCTTTCGACAATGCATCCGAACATCCACAGGGCGAACATATTGAAGAATATGTGCGACCATCCTCCATGCATGAACATGTAGGTGACAAGCTGGTAAATCTGAAAGTCGTCGGAAAGAATGAAGTGCAGACCGAAAATGTGGTTGAGATTGCCCATCAACAGAGAGGCCAGAAACACCAGTATGTTAATGATCAGGAGATTTTTTGTAACCGTGGGTATGTTGCGCATAAACAATTGCAGATTTTAGTATAAATATGGGGCAAAATTACGAAAAAATCCGGTCTTTACATATTATAACCGCCCATAATGCCAATTTTTTCAAAAAATTATCCACTTTTCCACGTTTTTTGTTTGCCGTATGAAATGAATAGTCTATATTTGCCGGAAATTTATGAAAACATATTTTTGAATAATATAAAATCATCATTAAAAACTTATGAACAAGACAGAATTGATAGAGAAGATTGCCGCCGGAGCAGGTCTGGGCAAAGCTGAGTCGAAGAAAGCTCTCGAAGCAACCGTTGATGCAATAAAGAAGGCTCTGATTGCTGGAGATAAAGTTCAGCTGATTGGTTTCGGAACATTCAGCGTGAACGAGCGTCCTGCCCGTGAAGGCATCAACCCCCGAACAAAAGAAAAAATCACAATCGCTGCAAAAAAGGTTGCCAAGTTTAAGGCGGGTGCAGAGTTTGAAGACGCTCTGAAGTAAAAAGACAAGCCGGACAAACCGACAACGGCAAACGGGACAAAGAACCGATGATAGGATTCTTCGTCCCGTTTTCGTTTTGTAACACCGTCGCATCAATCTTACGACAAAAACAAATGGTAATTCGTCAAGGTGGGTTCCAAAAATTCGCTTTTACAGCAAAAATATGAAAGAACTCATTTAATCAGTGTCCACAGAATTAACAAATAGCTATAAACGCAAAGCGGTGGTCTCTATACCCTGCAAGGGCATCTGTCCATAAATTGAGTCAAAATTCGAATAGGGTAAGACAAAGTTTCCTAAGGAACTCCTGACTTCATAACTTTTCTGCGCTATGTGATGGAGCAGAAAAGTTATGAAGTCAAGTGAATAATGGACTGTCGTGTTGTCGGTACCTTTGATAAGATCGTTATACATTCGTACATGCATATCAGGCTGACCAATATCTCGGTGCGTGAGTTTATGTGTCTTTAATTCAAAGATGACAAAACGCTTCATGCGATATTTGTAGAATATCAAGTCAATATAAAAATCGTCTGTATCAGTTAACTGAGTGCTGTTGACTCTCAATAAAGGCAAAACCTTGCCCAAGTTCCATGATGAACTTTTCAAGGTTATAAATCAATGCCTTTTCAAAATCGCTTTCGTTATAATCAGCATCACGATGGAACCCCATAAACTCTGCCATCATGGCTTTTTTGACGTATTCCAATGGTGTCAGTCTGGCTTACCATGTCTACAGATAGTGTTGATTACTCATGCTGCCCTGCCAATCGATTCTCATAATATTGTGTAGATACGATGCGGTCAAGCGCACGAAAACTCCACATATTTTATCTGCCGTTTTCAAATACCAAGGTCTGGCATTAGGACTGAAACAGACAGTATGCGACGTATATGTAACCAACTAAGATTGTGAACACATGTGTTCACAATCTGTATGTCCGGAAGAAGAAGATAGAAACTTTAGATGTGAATTTGAATGCAAAGGTGAATACTCAAGTTTTTGGCTTATATTTTGTTCCGGCTCATAATCATAAATTGTATTCGGTTAGTAAGGATAGGGATACGCACGGCTCGTGAGTCCATACATATAAGAACCAATTCCGGAGGAACATGTGTGTTAGATTGCATGAATATTCCCGTTT
>CALBJK010000075.1 GCA_937892695.1 uncultured Prevotella sp. | reverse complement strand
TCCTTGAAAAGGTGCTTGTTATTTACAAATCACACGTTACGTGATTGCAAAGTTAGCTATATTTCTCGATAAAAGATGGCTTTCTGACAAAAGTTATAAATAAAACTTATTTTATTTTGCAGTTTTGCTGACAACCGTTAACTTTGTATTCCATTTCACCTTGTCTGGTCAAGGAGTAACAAAACCAAGCAGATACATCAAAAACATTATGAACACAGAGAGCAGTACTCAGAAAAACAAAATCAGCGGGCTGACTTCCGTTGAGGTTGAAAAAAGTCGGTCACAACATGGCCCTAATGTCCTAACACCGCCTAAGCGAACATCCCTTTGGAAACTTTATCTGGAAAAATACAACGACCCTATCATCAAGATATTACTCGTGGCGGCTGCCGTATCGCTCGGACTGTCGTTCATACATAACGAATTCATCGAGACAATCGGCATAATACTTGCGATATTCTTCGCCACAACCATCGGTTTCGTCTTTGAGCGCGACGCAGCCAAGAAGTTTGACGTACTCACAGCTCTCGGCGAAGAGCAGCCAGTAAAGGTGATGAGAGACGGCAATGTATGCGAGATAGCCCGTAAAGATGTGGTCGTAGGCGACGTGATGATAATAGAGGTGGGCGACGAAATACCGGCCGACGGACGGCTATTGTCATCTACCGACCTGCAGATTGACGAGTCGTCGCTTACTGGTGAACCTATCATAGGCAAACACGTGGTAGACGAAAACCATCCTAACGACAAGGAGGCTACATACTCGTCAGACACAGTGCTGCGCTCTACGATGGTGATGAACGGTCGCGGCGTGGCTGTGGTTACGGCCGTTGGAGACGCTACCGAAATCGGAAAGGTGGCGCGGAAAGCTACCGAGCTGACCGATGTGAAGACTCCGCTCAACATACAGCTCTCCAAACTGGCCAAGCTGATAAGCAAGATCGGTACTGTCGTTTCAATTTCGGCATTTGTAATATTCCTTGCTCACGACATCATGACAAATCCGCTTTGGCAAACTGCCGACTATGTCGGCATGGCCGAGGTGGTGCTCAAATTCTTCATGATGGCCGTGACACTCATAGTGATGGCCGTGCCCGAAGGACTGCCGATGGCCGTAACCCTGGCTCTGGCTCTGAACATGAGGCGTATGCTCAAGAGCAACAATCTCGTGCGAAAGCTACATGCATGTGAGACGATGGGAGCCGTTACCGTAATCTGCACCGACAAGACAGGAACGCTCACACAGAACCGTATGCAGGTGGCAGAAATGGATAATGCCGACAAAACCAGTCTGTTCGACTGTGCTCTAGCTGCCAACACGACGGCATACATCGACGACGAAGGAAAGGGAATAGGCAATCCTACCGAAATAGCCTTGCTGCTATGGCTGAGGAAGAACGGTAAAGACTATAACGCTCTGCGTCAAGAATATCCCATGAAAGACCGTCTGCCGTTCTCCACCGAGCGTAAGTATATGGCCACTGTCGCTACTGTTGACGGCAAGGATTGGCTTTTCGTGAAGGGAGCACCCGAAATTGTCACCGCATTCTGCGACCTCGACGAACAGCAACGCACACAGATAAACGAACGTCTGCGCTCGTTCCAGAACAAGGCTATGCGCACTCTGGCCTTTGCCTGCAAGCAGACCGGAGAGATAGAAACATCCCATCTGACGTTTCAGGGCATAGTGGCTATCAGCGACCCCTTGCGTCAGGATGTGCCAGACGCTGTGGCGCAGTGTCACTCGGCCGGCATTCAGGTGAAGATTGTCACTGGCGACACATCAGCTACGGCTGTCGAGATAGCACGCCAGATTGGCATATGGCACAAGGACACTCCTGCTGCCGACCAAATAACAGGACCCGACTTTGCAGCATTGAGCGATGATGAGGCTTATAAATATGTAGAACAGATGAAGGTGATGAGCCGTGCGCGTCCTACCGACAAGCAGCGACTCGTGCAGCTATTGCAGAAACACGACGAGGTAGTAGCAGTCACAGGAGACGGTACCAACGATGCTCCTGCCCTCAACCATGCCCATGTAGGTCTGTCGCTCGGGTCGGGAACGAGCGTGGCGAAGAACGCAAGTGACATAACGCTTATAGACGATTCGTTCCAGAGTATAGTCAAAGCTGTGATGTGGGGACGTTCACTTTATAAGAATATTCAGCGGTTCCTCTTCTTCCAGCTCATTGTCAACGTAACGGCCTTGCTGCTTGTTCTGGCCGGTTCAATCATCGGAACCGAACTGCCGCTCACAGTCACTCAGATATTGTGGGTGAACCTTATTATGGATACTTTCGCCGCAATGGCTCTGGCGTCACTGCCGCCGTCGCGCGAAGTGATGGACGAGAAACCGCGCAAGCAGACCGACTTCATCATCAACCGTGGCATGGCCAAGGGCATCATTGCATGGGGACTGCTGTTCTTCGCCGGACTATTCGTGATGCTGCTCCACTGTTATCACAGCAATGAAATAGACATCCGTGAGCTGACAGTGTTCTTTACGGCTTTCGTGATGCTGCAATGGTGGAACCTGTTCAATGCCAAGGCTCTCGGATCTCACCACTCGGCATTCCGTCACTTCTTTGCAGACAAGGGTATGCTCGTTGTGTTGTTGATTGTTCTGGTGGGCCAGTGGCTTATCGTTACGTTCGGAGGCAAGATGTTTCGAACCGTTCCGCTGCCAGCCGAAACATGGCTTTGGATTTTTGTATGCACATCGTCTGTGCTCTGGGTGGGCGAAATCTATCGTCTGATAGTGCGCCACAAGTAATAATGGAGACGGTTGCGAATGATACTGGTAAAAGACGTTGACAGAGCAGTTCTGCCTCCTTGCACTGCGACTATCGGCTTTTTTGACGGTGTGCATGAAGGACATCGCTTTCTGCTTGGTCGCGTCATAGAAGAAGCCCGCAACGCGGGCACGGCCTCTATGGCCATAACCTTCGGACGGCATCCGCGTGAAGTGACAGACAGCGGCTATGTGCCGAAATTGCTTACCACACCGCGCCGGAAGATAGAACTGATAGAAACGACCGGTATCGACTACACCGTCTTGCTGCCGTTCGACAAGGATATGGCTTCGCTTTCGGCTCATGACTTCATGGCGAAAGTTCTTTCTGCCCGTCTGAACGTCCGCCGTCTCGTCATAGGTTACGACAACCGATTCGGTCACAACCGTGAGGAGGGCTTCGACGAATATGTCCGCTATGGCCGCGAGTTGGGCATAGAGGTCTTGCACAGCCCGGCTTTCGTCCTTGATGGCAACCGGGTAAGCTCATCTCTTGTGCGGAGATTGTTGGCAGACGGACAAGTAGAGAAGGCATCCAAGTGTCTGGGACGGTATTACAGCATTTCCGGAAATATTGTCAGCGGTTATCATATCGGACGCAGGATGGGATTCCCTACAGCCAATCTTCAACCAGAAGACAGCCGTCTGCTCTTGCCCGCCGATGGGGTCTATGCCGTGAAAGTGGATGTGGAAGGTTTCTTTACAGGGCGTAAGGCAATGACCAACGTAGGTATGCGTCCCACCTTCGGAGGACAGTATACGACAATAGAAACCTTCATTCCGGACTTTTCCGGCGACTTATACAACCGCTCCATGACCGTATCTTTCTTCCGTCGGATACGA
>CALBJK010000074.1 GCA_937892695.1 uncultured Prevotella sp. | reverse complement strand
ATGATTCATAATCATGAGGTCCCCAGTTCAATCCTGGGTCCCGCTACAAGTGTTAAGCTTAATTTTGAAGGGAAATACAGCAATGCTGTATTTCCCTTTTTAATTTAAGACTAACGTATCTTGGAGTTCCACACAAAAATAAGTTGTTTACGGGAGCCTTTTATTGCGAATACAATTATTATCTTTTCTATAAAATAGGCCGCTCGGCAACATGAAAGCAAGCTTTCCGCAGCTCTCGCTGTCATTATCTTTGCAATACAATCAGACAGCTACTGTCAAACACCGGAAAGCCGCTTACAGATTGTAAGCAGTTCACCCGATTTGCACTGACAAACCAGAGCAATTTCCAATAAGGGGCTTTTCACCTTCCAATATGCCGCGTTTCAGGCTCTGATATGCCGCGTTTCAGAACGTGAAAAACACCGTTTCAGAACGCGAAACAATGCATATTGAAAGTTCATTGAAAATCAAGCAGTTACGAGAGACGGCAAACTGACAAAATTGTCAGTTACAATTTGAAAGCTGTTTCCCAAAAAACAAAGTCCGGAGCACCTGTTTTAAGCCAAAACACGTGCTCCGGACTTTACTATATTTGCAGTCGGAATAAAATCAGAAACTGACTTATTTCTTCACTACCTTGAAGGTCTTGTTGCCGTTCTTCACTACATATACACCGGCAGGCAGACCGTTGATACTGTCGCCGACCTTGATTCCCGACAGAGTGTACACCTCAGTACGGCCTACAGACTGCTGTGTCTGAGCAGACACAATGCCGTCGGTGACATCGACAAACTCGTCGGATACAATCTTCATCATCGGAACATACTTCCCTGCCTCATAGTCGTACTCGCTGCTCACGGTCTCTTTCAGAGCATCGGTCTCTGGGTCGTAAGTGCGCTCGGTCTTTGTTCCAGCTATCAGTTCGTCGCCTTCATATTCCTCGGCGAGCACCTCGTTGCCGTGGTCGTCAATCTGAAGAATGCTCTTATACGATTCGGTCAGCTCGTCGTCGGTGAGTACGTTGTCACCGTTAACGTCGCTGTAGTACTTGTCGGTAGAGACAAAGCTTCCGTTGTCGTCAGTGTAGTTGTACTCTACATCGTCGCGGCCGTATGGTTCGTCCGAGCCTTCCACCTTCAGATAAGTGAGACTGATGGTACGGTTTTCTGTCTTTCCAGTTTCGTCGTAGACAGCCGATATAAGTCCGGTCTGTACACCCCCGTTCCATGCAGTCGCCTTTTTCAGACGGTTGTTGCCGGCAAAGAAGTCGCCATAGTCATAGGCTACGATTTGTCCGTCACAGCTTGCCCACGTCATGTCTTTCAGAGTCTGTTCTTCGCTCCATGCTCCGTTTTCGTCAATACGCTCGTGCAGCCATGTTCCGGGCTGTTCTATGTCGTCCATGGTCACGGTGGTACGCTCTAACGGAGAGAAAGCTCCGTCATACCATGTCGATATCACCATGCCCTCGACATAGCCACGGCTGTCGCGGCTGATGTCGCGTTTGTTGGCATTGCCCATAACAGTCCATTGTCCGTCCTGCCACACATACGACCGCAATTCTACGACCAGGTCTTTTACTATCGGGTCGTATTTGCGGGTCTTGCGTTCAGAGTTTACGTATTCTCCGCCGTCTTCCGAGATTGAAGTGACCTGCTCGGTCCACATATCGTTATCGTCGTAGGTGATGGCTGCGCGCGTCTTGGTGTATCCGTCGTCGTAGGTAAGGGTAAGGATGTTTCCACGTTTATCATACTCGTAGTAGTAGTCGCCGCCGTCCATCCATTCTCCGTCCATGTACTCATACGTCTTTTCGTGTTTCGGCATATACAGTGAAGCGGCCTCGGCCTTCTTAGGCAAAGCACCGTTCAGAGCCGACATGGTGCCGCGTGCAGTCTTCAAGGTCAAGCTTTTGCCGACGGTCTGATGCGAGAATCTTGATTGGGCTTGGGAGGCTATGCTACCCGAAGCCAGTGCCACAAAGGCAAGAAAAGTAGATTTGTTCATATTCCTTTTGTTTGAATTTATTATATCTGTGGTACAAGACAGTGTTTACCTCAACTTGTTGCGCCGATAATGCGGAGTCACTTTCAGATGGAAATACAAAGCAGCCCCTACCGCCACAACTGCGCCGAAGAGATACGCACTGCTGAACGAAAAGACTTGGGCTATGTAGCCCCCGGCAAGCATACCGATGCCGATACCGACATCCCAAGTTGTAAGATAAGTGGAGTTGGCTGTGCCGCGCTGGCTGTTAGGAGCCAGGTTGACGAAGAGCGAGTTGTAGGCCGGAAACATCGTGCCGTAGCCCAGACCTATCAGCAAAGCTGTGAAAAAGAATGCATAGACACACAAGCCGCTGTTCCATGTCACGAGCCATGCCAACGACGACAGCAGGAACGGGCACACTACGGCCACACTGATGCCCGTCATGATTACTCCCGTGACGTGACCCTTGTCTACCTGACGGCCTGAGAACAGGCGCGACACTGCTATGCCCACGGCCATGAATGTGAAGAACAGTCCGTTGGATGCGTTGATGCCTATCTGTCGGGCGTACATCGCCACATAGTTGGTGGTCATTCCGTAAGGTATCGAGAGCATGAGCAGACTCAGACCCGCAGGCAGTCCCTTTATCAGGATGAACCGGTCGAGCGAGATTGGCGTTCGTTTGACGGGAGGTTTGTAGGGAGTGCGCACCAGAGAGGCCGACAGGAACCCCAGCAGACACGACCCGAGCGAACAGCAGAAGATGACGATGTAGGACATGCCTCCGTCATGCATAAACAGTCCCGCCATAGGTCCTACGGCCATGGCCACGTTGTTGGTCAGACCGTAATAGCCCAGCCCTTCGCCCCGACGCGCCGACGGCATGATGTCGATGACGATGGTGTTGCCGCCTACCGTGACCATACCGAACGACACACCGTGTATCACACGAAAGAGGATGAACATCGTCAGCGTTCCGGCAACGAGGTATCCGGCAAACATGGCCGTGAAGACGAAGTAGGCCAGAAGATAGAGCGGCTTGCGGGCGAAGGTGTCGAGCAGATAGCCCGAGAAAGGCCTGACGCACAGTGCAGCCACCGTGTAGCAGGAAAGCACGATGCCAATAGTGGCCTTGCCCGCACCGAAGACCTCGGAAAGATAAAATGGCAGCACTGGCATGAGCAGCCAGAACCCGAAGAACAATAGGAAATTGGCAGCCAGAATGAGGCAATAATCTCTGGTGACGAGTCTTTCTTTCATTAGCGTCTATCTTTTTACCTATTTAATAACAGACAGCAAACGGGAACGACAAAGAGCAGAGTTTCCCGGCTGCAATATACACACGTGCAAAGTTAAACAAAAAACTTAACAAGCCGGACTAAGCAGAAAAGAAAAGCTCACAGACCGCAACGTTTACTTTTTCCAAGCCAATATATTTACAATCCGAGCAGAGTGAAAACAATAAAGAATGTTAACAGCTGTTTGAAAACGCGCACCTTATACGTCTTTATGTTGAAGGCAAGAAAAAAGCATGAATCAGACAGAGTTTGAACATATCGCCAAAAACATGCGCCGCCTGACGCTCAACGTAGCCCTACGATACGTCTGGACAGGGACGAAGCCGAAGACGTGGCGCAAGACACGATGGTCAGACTCTGGACCATGCGCGACAAGTTAGGCCAGATAAGGTCGCCCAAAGCCCTCGTCACGGCCATAGCCCGCAACATGGCCGCTGACCGGCTTAGACAAAAACGCACAATCACGCTCGAAGGTCTGGCCGTAGCCGACGAGCAGACAGCCACACCCGACCAGCGGATAGAAACAAAAGAGGACGAGACATGGCTCGAAAAACAGCTTCTGGCACTGCCTTCCACCGAGCACCAAGTGCTGTACATGAGACAAGTAGAGCGGAAGACAAACGACGAAATAGCCTCGATTCTCTGTATAGCCGAGGCTTCGGTGCCGACACTGCTCGCAAGAGCACGACGCAGACTGCTAGAAGAAATAAAGAAAAGACGATTATGAAACAAGAAGATATAAGACAACTTATCGTCCGTTTCATGGACGGACATACCACCGTAGAGGAAGAAGAACGGCTCGCGCAGTACTTCCGCACCGGCGACGTGCCCGAAGAGTGGAGCAAGTATAAAGAGATGTTCGCTTTCTTCGACGAAGGAATGCCGCGCGGACGCTATGACGAAACCCCTCCCGAGAGCAATGTACCGGAAGCATCCCAGCAAGAGGTAAAACTAGTGAAAAAGAACAGCAGAAAACCGTTCATCGCCCTATGGAGTACCGTTTCGGCTACGGCAGCCGTAGCCTTACTTCTTGTCATAGTATGGCATCGCCCTTCGCCCGACACTACGCCGGACAACAATCGAGAAGCCGTAGCCACTACCAGTTCGGTGGGAAGTTCGTTGGCTGACAGTACTGTGATGAAGAACGACACTGTTGCAACGCCCCAATATAAGAAGAAACACCGACGCACTTCTGGCAAATACCGCTACGCTCCGGCTCCGCCTAAGATGTTCATGTCCGAGGCAGATATGAAAGCGAAAGCAGACTCGGTGAGCTATAGCCAACAGATAGACCGGCAGATGGCCGAAATAGAACAGCGGCAGAACGCCTACATTGCCAACATAGAGCTGATGCAACGGTTGTTGGTCATCAGCACCGAAGCCGAGATAGAGAACAAAGCCACTATGGCCGCAGTCTATGAGGACGAAGAGGAAGAAACCGTCTACTGAAACAAGACAAAGATTGAAATCACAAACAATAACCACATCAAAAAAGAACGATTATGAAAACAACGACGAAAATTTACGCTGCATTACTGACAGTGCTCTGTCCGTTGTCTGTACCGGCACAAGAGAATATGCTCAAAGCCATATCCGATTTCAAGGCCAAGCACTTAATATTCCACACAGTCGAGCAGAATGGCGAAAACGAAGGGAAGAAATGGTACGCGAATATGGCCGAATTTGTCATGCCTAAAAAGAAAGAGAAGCTGCTCCTACCACTCATAACAGCATACGACCGCGATCTGCCAGAGGCTTACGCATCGATGAAGACAATAGCAAAAAGTGCGGTGGACTATTACAAGAACAGCTATGACGACACACGCATAATAGCCTACGACGACAACAACATGCAAATGCTGAATTTGGGCGGAAAAGCAGGCTATAGTTATCTGATGCTCTGTGTACGAGACAAGCAGGATTCGCTCATGCGACATGCCATAACGATAGAATGGTACCGCGAGGGCAGGAAAATCAAGGGTGCCATCTACGACATCTACGGCCGAGACCCTAGAAAAAAAAAGAACTGAAAACAGACCGTAAATACCGTACAATCGTCTACCCCAACGGTTCGACGACAGTCGTCAAGGACGGGAAAGTGAGGATAAACGATGGAAGCGTCCAACACACGTCGACATCGCTCATGCCCGACGGAACGGTAATCAGAGACCGGGGTGACGGCAACCCGCAAGTAATAAAGTCGGATGGAACTATCAGCTACGGAACACAGGCCGACGATTCGGTGAAGACAGGCGAAGACTTCATGCTGAAGTTCGGCAATCTCAGAGCTGCCTACCTCGACGGGGTTCGCGAGCACAAAGAACTGACGCTCCAGACGGCTGTAGCCAACAAAATAATGACTCTGTGCAAAAAGAACGGCCACATTCTTTCCAAAGCCGAAAAGGATGTCTGCTGCAAAACCATAGACGACCTGCGCACGAATACCGACGACCAATACATCGCCGACCTGCTGCAAATAGCCAGAAAAGAACTGGAATGACCGTGACATACAAAAGAAAGCCATAAAATCTCCTAAACGTGAAAGGGAGTAAGATGCGAAGTCCACTTCCTTTTTAATCGATTTTGTGAAGACATGCATCCATTAGACAACACACATGATAGTCAAACAAAATGGGGAGTACAGCACAAATCCATACTCTCCATTTTTAATTTGTCTGGTGATTCATACCCACCCGACATTTATTTTCTGACAAAGCGCAGCGTCTGGCTACCCACACTGAAATTGACCTTAACTACATATACACCACCCTTGAGCGATGCAATGTCAAGACGGTTGCTCTGAGCCGAAGCAACTGTTCTGCCACTCAAATCAACAACATGTATATAAGTGGCTCCATTCGAACTGATGGCATCGTCTGTAACAACAATCGGCTTGTTTACAGTATTTCCCGCTGCCAACACACCATAGTGATGTTTCCATAAATTCCAATGTTGTCAAGACTAAGGAAATCACCGATTTCCGTAGTAAGGTTGAATGCTACATAACTTTGTATTCATTGACACCACATCTGATGAGGTTCGCCACTTTTGTCCTGACTTTCTTCCAAGCTTTCCATATACACATGCGTATTCCACGCCTTAACCATTC
>CALBJK010000073.1 GCA_937892695.1 uncultured Prevotella sp. | reverse complement strand
ACTTCGGGATTATTGAATTTGATACAAACAAAATACGATAGACAATCAAATCCAATGCTTGACAGGATATTTTTATCTTCCTAATCAGATTGTTACGACTCTATAAAGTATGTCTCAATCGTCTCGAACATCATTTGCTTTTTGCAATATGACAACTACCAACTTTTATATTACAGGTTTCCATCCTTCTACTGTTCCGGTTTCCGATGAGAAATTCACACCTATTATATATAGCGTGCGGCTGCCAGCAGCGCATGGTGTGGCGTAGCCCTTCTCGTATATCTGCTTCAGTGCTTCTTAAACAGTGCCGTCGAACTTGAACTCGAAGATATACACGTAATTGTCGGTCTTGCCCATATAGACGTACCTTTCCTCTACTATCTGCCCAAAGGTCTGTATTCCTATTGGGTATTTCATAATAGTCCTACCATTTCCGGTGGGGAAAACCGTTAATAACCATGTGGAAAACATAACAACAATACGTCACTTTTCCACAACCTCATGGCTGATAAATAAAAAACGTGGATAACACGCTTTTTATTAAAGGCTTTTCTTAAAGTTTTCAACTATTTGTTAGCCGAAAAAGTTATAAACTTATTAACTTTGCATTGTGGGAGGATTAATGTGGAAAAATACCTACCCTACTGATTTTCAAAGAAAAGATATTTACAATAACAGTTAATAAACTCGGACCAGATGTTGACAACCGAAAATCCAAACAAAACAGGAAAAAGTTACCAACATACTAACGTCCCATCATACTAATAATCTTTTTTCTTTTTAAAATAAAAAATAAAGGATAAAGATAATAACGAGTGAGGAAAACAAAGAAGAGTTATGGCTGAGATAAAGAAAGAATGGAGAGAGAAAGGCTTTGTCGACGAACCTGTCGGCAAGGAGCTTGACTTGAAGAAAGAGATAAGGCGTATGTGCCGCGAGAAAGATGCCGTGCTGCTGGCCCACTATTATACGATAGGGGCAGTGCAAGACGTGGCCGACTTCATAGGCGACTCGCTCGCCCTCGCACGCAAGGCCGCCCAGACCGATGCCAAGATGATAGTGATGTGCGGTGTCCACTTCATGGCCGAGACTTGCAAGCTGCTCTCGCCCGACAAGAAAGTGCTCTGTCCAGACCTGACAGCAGGCTGCTCGCTGGCCGACTCGTGCCGGGCCGACGACTTGCGTAAATACAAAGAAGAGCATCCGGGCTACAAGGTAGTGAGCTATGTCAACACCACTGCCGCTGTCAAGGCTCTGACCGATATTGTGGTGACGAGCGGCAACGCCAAGAAGATAATCGACACGTTCCCAAAAGACGAGAAGATAATATTCGGCCCCGACTACAACCTCGGGTCTTATATCAATTCGGTCACGGGGCGCCACATGCTTCTGTGGAACGGCGGTTGTCACGTACACGAGAGGTTCTCTGTAGACGAGATAGTGAAGCTGAAGAAGGAAAATCCCGGAGCCGTCGTCCTAGCCCATCCGGAATGCAAAGGCCCTGTTCTGGCCATAGCCGACGTGGTAGGTTCTACAGCTGTATTGCTGAAATACTCAACCGAGCATCCTGACGCTACCTACATAGTAGCCACCGAGGCCGGCATTCTGCACGAGATGGAGCGCGCCTGCCCCGACACCACTTTCATCCCCGTCCCGCCCGAAGTCTCGGAAGGTTCGATAGGATGTTCGTGCAACGAGTGCGAATATATGAAAAAGAACACTCTGGAGAAGATATACAACGCCCTGCGCTACGAATGGCCCGTGGTAGATGTAGACCCTGCTATCGCCCGTGATGCCGTCAAGCCCATCGAGCGTATGCTGGAGCTGAGCTGAAAAAGAAGAATGCCCTACCCTCTTTCTTGGCACACCTGACATGTACAAGGGAAGGCACGGCCGAAACTAAAAAGAATATGCCACATCCTCTATGGTCTGACGAGTACTGGCTGCCGCTGATGCAGCTCTATCTGAAAAAGCCTGTGGGCGTGAAGCCGCTCTATTCGCGCGGACTTGTAAGTCTGAGCATCGAGCTTCACATACGTCCCCAGTATCTTCACGGCTGCATGCTGCGGCTGCGCAGTCTCGACACACCACGTCTGCGCCGTCTGTGGAATACATACGCAGAGAGTCCGCGCCGCCTGTCCCGCGCCGTCAGCCTTATACGCAAGATGAAAGGTTTCGGCGATGCCGACGACTTCTATCGTGGTGTGGATATGAACGAGTCGTTCGAGCGCGATTTCCGTCCTGTGGCAGCCGACAGCACATTCACGCCGGTAAAGCTGATTATGGTGCTCGACCTCTATTTCCGGCTCGTGCCGGCGACAATGGTGGCTGCAACGCCCGAAGTGGCCGAACTGGCAAAACTCGTCGGAGAGAAGCCAGACAGACTCGAAGCCGTAATGGCCGTATTCAGGACTTTCGACCCGTGTATGCGCCACGGTTCTGAAGACACAATCCCCACCCTTCTGACCGCTGCCGAGACCGAGGCTTGCGCTGAAGTGTGGCGGCGGTACGGCATGGAACCGGAAAACCTTGCTTCGCTGGCTGCCCAGCTGAAAGACTATTGGGCTGATTAATTGAAGCGTTATAAATTGGGTTTTTCCCAATAAGATTATTCTTTGTAATGTAATGCGAAAAAGCATTGCGATATTTTTGGAACAAAATTTTTTCTCGCCGTATTCTGATATGCCTCTTATAGCGTTCTGATATGCCCTGTTTCTGCTTCTAATATGCGGCATATTAGCTTCCAATATGCCGCATACTGCAACGTCAAATCTTAACCTTTGTAACTTGCTGACAATCAGTCTGCTAAAAAAACGTACAAAAAAAATCCCCCACAAATGTTTTTGTTCCTGTATAGAACATTTAATATAAAATTAAAATGGTTTTGTCTTGTTTTTTCTCACGTTTTACATTATCTTTGCACACATCATAGGAAAGCATCCGGACAAAGGGGAGATTGCTCCCTACGATTGTTCGTCTGCACCGTTTTTAAAGAGAATGTTTAAGGTCCGTACATTGTATTTTTGATAAAAATACTTCGCTGTAAGTCTTGATTATTTATATTGACGACTTTATGTACACAGGACAGGTTGTAAAGAATAAAGAGAAAAGGTAAATATACGCAGTATGGCTCAGAAACTCGTACAGTCACAGGAACAAAAGCTACAGCAGGTTCAGCGACTTTCACAGCAGCAGATGTTGCAAGTGAGGATGCTCGAAATGCCCCTTGCCGAACTGGAAGAAAACGTCAATGCCGAACTTGACGACAATCCTGCGCTCGAAACGGTCGAGCCGGATGATGCCACGCCTAATGCTGACAGCCGACAGGACGACAGTGACGACTACGGGTCAGGCCCGGACTCCGGCGAGGACAGCTTCACTCCCACAGATGCCGACACGGCGCAGCTGCGCGATACCGAACGCCAAGAACGTGACGATGCTCTCAACGATGCCCTCGAAGGCATAGGACGTGACGACGAGATGCCCGCCACATACACCCCGGGGGACAACCCGAACGACAACGCCGACTATGAAGAGCGCGTATATGGCGACACAGTATCCTTCTATGACAAGCTCAAGGAACAGATGGGCGAAATAGACCTGACCGACCGGCAGCGCACGCTGATGGAATATGTAATCGGTTCGCTTGATAACGACGGACTGTTACGCAAGGACACCGAAAACATCTGTGACGAGCTGGCCATCTACCACGGCATAGACGCTTCGCCCGAAGAGGTGGACGAAGTGATAAAGATATTGCAGACGTTCGACCCTGCCGGAATAGGGGCGCACTCGCTACAGGAATGTCTGCTGCTGCAGGTGGAACGGCGGCCTAAAGGACACATCACCGACCTTATGAAAAAGGTGCTTACCGACCATTTCGAGGCCTTCACCAAGAAACACTGGGACAGCATACGCGACAGTCTCGGCATAGACGAAGAGACAGCACGGGAGGTTACGGAAGAAATACGCAAGCTCAATCCAAAGCCTGGGGCGTCGCTCTGTGAGACTGTAGGAAGCAACTTGCAGCAGATAACACCCGACTTTATCGTCGACACCAACGACGACGGAACCGTGACATTCACGCTCAACAGCGGCGACATGCCCGAACTGAAGGTGTCGCCCGAGTTTGTAGAGCTGCTCGACACCTACCGCAAGAGTAAGCACTCCATGAACCGACACGACAAGGAAGCCCTGTTATACGCCAAAGAGAAAGTAGACCGCGCCCAAGGCTTCATAGAAGCCATAAAGCAACGTCGGCACACGCTATCCGTCACCATGCAGGCCATCATCGACTGGCAGAAACCTTTCTTCCTCGACGGTGACGAAGCCGACCTCAGACCGATGATTCTGAAGAATATCGCCGACAAGACCGGGCTGGACATATCTACTATATCGCGGGTGAGCAACGTGAAGTATGCCCAGACCAACTGGGGCACTTTTCCCCTGCGCTTCTTCTTCAGCGACGGATACACTACCGAGGGAGGTGAAGAAATGTCTACACGCAAGATAAAGCTCGCCTTGAAAGACCTTGTTGACAAGGAAGACAAAAAAAAGCCAATGAGCGACGAAGCCATCACTAAGGCCATGGCCAAAATAGGGTACCCCATAGCACGGCGCACCGTGGCCAAATACCGCGAGCAGCTCGGCATACCCGTGGCAAGGCTTAGAAAATGAGGACTAAAAGAAAATGGCAATGTTGTTTGAAGAAATGAAATATATGGATTACAAGTTTCCTGAACCTCAGTATTTAGGGGCTAAGTATGTCCACCGTGGATGGATCGGGCAGTTTGTGCCTGATGATGCCAATGTGGTGCTGGATGCTTTTTCTGGTTCCCAGTCTATGGCGTACATGTTCAAACAACTCGGAAAGGAAACTATCACTAACGATTTTCTTTGTTTCGACTACAACATTGGCAAGGCTCTGGTTGAAAACAGTGATGTCACACTTGACGATGACGACATCAACACACTCTTCTC
>CALBJK010000072.1 GCA_937892695.1 uncultured Prevotella sp. | reverse complement strand
ACTCTGTTTTCTGCATATTTATGCAGAATCATGTGATAGCGACATTTCGAGTATTTAAGTTGTTTTCCTGTAGGCACGGCTCGTGAGTCCGAAAACAATGCAGAAATTATAAAAAAGAGAGTCGTTGTAGGAGTTGATTTGTTTTCCCTCTTAATAGAGGCATTGTGAATGAGGATGACGCACGAGCCGTGCAACCCTACCAAAAAACAACTTAAATACTAAATCCAAAACTTGAATAAATATAAACCATCACAATTTCGAATAAATACGGCGAAGTTGACGTTTATTCAGCAACTTGATGAAAAATGTTCGCCGTATATTAAGCCTGTATTTCACGCGTTGCACCGTACTCACGCCCTTACAGCTCCATTTTGTCACATCCCGAATGGAATATCCCTTGCGTCCAAGATGTCCTTTTTCGTCCAACAGTGTAAGTTGCTTCTTTTAACAATGGACGCTCACCATTCGTCTTTGTGTCCGAGATGTGTTCCTCAAAAACTTTGCAGACTTCAAATGCGGATAGACATCCGCTACATGACGTTGCAGAGCTGTGCCACGTCCTGTTCAAACGTGTCGCGGTTGCGGGCCTTGGCCTTGACGGTCGACCGGTAGTTGTAAATGGTGCGGGGCGTATAGAAGAGCAGGGCAGCTATCTCGCTGCTTTCGGTCACGCCCAGGCGCACAAGGGCGAAGATGCGCAGCTCGGTGGTGAGCTGGGCGTTCCCTTTGGGCAGCTTGATGCGGGCATCGTCCTGCAGCAGTGCGTTGAACTCGTCCACGAACGTGGGGTAGAGGTCGAGGAAGGCCTTGTCGAAATGGCGCAGGAACACGGTGGCATCCTCCTCGGACAGGCGCGATGACGAAGCCATGCTCAGCAGGTCCTTAATCTGGTTGGCCTTGATCTTTCGCCGCACCAGCATTTCCAGCTTCTGCAGCCGGTCAATGAAGTTGGCGCACAGGTCGATGTACAGTTTGGCCAGGTGCTCGCGGCGGCGGTTGGTGTCCATCAGCCGGCCGTTCAGCACGTGCAGGCGCGTGTTCAGTGCATAGAGCGAGGTGTTGGCCTCAGACAGTTCGCGCCGCTTTGCCGTAAGCAGACGGTTCTGCTTCATGAAGAAATAGAGCAGCACCACCATCACCACCGTGAGCAGCGATATGCAGAAGGTGCCGGTGCGCAGGCGGCTGTTCTTCTGCGTCAGCGTCTGCTTGTAGGCATCGACGATGACGGGTAGCGTCTTCGACATCTCCAGCATGCGCAGACGGTTGTTGTACAGCCGGGCCTCGTTCATGGCATACGTTATGTATTTCTCGGCCCGTTCCATATTGTCGCTGTCGTGGATGTAGAGGTACATGGCCAGATCCTGCAGGGCCATGCTTTCGCGCGAGCAGTTCTGCAGGTCGGCAATGGCCGCCTCGCACAGATAGTATTCGTACAGCTGCATGTTGCCCACCGCGCTGTAGTTGTTGGCAATGGCCCATGCCGCCATGGCATATTCGCGGCGGTCGTGCGGCAGACTCTTCAGCACGTTGAAATAGTAGGTCAGGGCCTTGCGGTTGTCCTGCAGGGCATACACGCAGTATTCGCCCCGGTAGTAGTCGTACAAGGGACTGCCCGCGTCGAGCAGGGCCATGGCACGCTTCAGGTACTGGCGGCTGGTGCTGCGGTACCGGGGTGCATAGCGGCTGTCGCCGCAATAGTCGGCCCAGCGCATAAAGATGTGGAAATAGGCTATGTAGTAGTTGAACGTTTCCTGACGGGCGGTGCTGTCGGGCGGCGTGCGGTCCAGCATCTGCACCGATTCGGTATACAGCCCGCCTATGGCCATCAGTTCGGCCTTGTCCACCACGGCGCGTTTCATGTAGGCACGGTCGCCGCTGCGCAGGGCAATGCGGTACACCTTGTCTATATAGAAGAGGGCCGAATCGTAGTGCGTCACGTAATATTCGTTGAAGATGCTGTAGCACAGGGCCATGCGTTCGCGCTCGCTGTCGGCGCGGGCCAGCGTTTGTTTCAGCGATGCTATCTTCATTTCCTTCTGGCTTTTGATGCGGTCCATGCCATGCATCACGCTGTCCAGGCGGAACAGCTGGCGACGGTTGTCGGCCTGTGCGCCGTGGGCACACAGCAGTAACAGAATCAGGGTAACAATATATTGCATAGATACGGTATGAGTGAATGAAGCATGTTAGGCAATGTGCAAATATACAAATAGTTTTTGTTCCGCTGCCCGCCTCCGGACATAAATTTTGCAGGCCGTAGGCATTTCTCCAGGTCTGGTTTTAACATCTGTTACTGTACAGTGCTTCCCCAGCCATGTACCTGCGAAGATAAAATATTTTTTCAAACCGCTGTATATCTGTCGTTTACGTGTGCTCTTGTTTACATTGACGTACCTGAATTGTACTTTGAGCAACAGTACATGTAAAAAATATAATAAATTTGCAACCAACAAAACAACCTAAATTCATTTCAACAACACATTTATGAAAGTAAACCAACGTTTCATTATCAGACTGCTGACGGTCTGCATGCTTATGGCCTTGATGCCTCTGGACACCATGGCACAGAGCAAGATAATTCACGGCAACGTGAAAGATGCGGCTGGCGAAGCGGTAATCGGTGCCACTGTGGCACAGAAAGGCACTTCGGCAGTCACTTTAACCGACATCGACGGCAACTTCACGCTCACAGTGCCCGCCAATGCGGTGCTGGAAGTGTCGTATATAGGATATGACACGCGCCAGGTAGCCGTAGGCGGAAAGTCGCAAATAAACATTGTGCTGACTGAAAGCGACCAGACCCTCAACGAGGTGGTGGTGGTGGGCTACGGCACCATGAAGAAGGCCGACCTGACCGGTGCCGTAGGATCGCTCGGCTCGAAGGACATCACCAATTCGCCCGTGGCCAACATCGGACAGGCCATACAGGGCAAGATAGCCGGTCTGCAGGTGGTAGACGCCGGCAAACCCGGCGATAATGTCACCATCAAGGTGCGCGGTCTCGGCTCCATCAACGCTTGCGACCCTCTCGTGGTCATTGACGGCGTGCCCACCGACCTGGGCATCAACGCCATCAACATGGCCGACGTCGACCGCCTTGACGTGCTGAAGGACGCTTCGGCCACCGCCATCTACGGCAGCCGCGGCGCCAACGGCGTCATCATGATTACCACCAAGAAAGGCATGGAGGGCAAGGGTCAGCTGAGCTTTGCTGCCAACCTCTCGGTGCAGAACGCCACCAAGACCCCCAAGCTGCTCAACGCTGCGCAGTATGCCGCGCTGAACAACGACATGATGACCAACTCGGGCAATGCCCTCAACCCCGACTGGAGCGAGCCCTCTACGCTGGGCGCCGGCACCGACTGGGTGGACGAGCTGCTGCGCACGGGCTACATGCAGAACTATACCGTAAGCTATTCGGGCGGCGGCGACAGCCACCACTACTATGTGTCGGGCGGCTTCCTTGACCAGACCGGCATCGTGCGCAGCGTCAACTACCGCCGCTTCACCTTCCAGGCCAACTCTGACGCGAAAGTGCTCAGCTGGCTCAAGTTCACCAACAACATCACCGTCAGCGCCGACCGCAAGGCCCAGGGCAGCTACGATATGGGCAGCACCTACAAGGCCCTGCCCGTCTATGCCGTGAAGGACGAGAACGGCGACTGGACTGGCCCCGAGGGCAACTCACTGTGGTACGGCAGCGTGAAGAATCCCATCGGCCCCACCACCACCGACTGGTCGAAGACGCACGGCTACAACCTGCTGGCCAACCTCACGGGCGAGATAACCTTCACCAAATGGCTCAAGTTCAAGAGCACCTTCGGCCTTGACGCCAAGTTCTGGTACAACGACAGCTACACGCCGAAATATGCCTGGAAGCCCATACCAGTGGAGGAGAGCAACCGCTACAAGAGCGACAACAAGTCGTTCACCTACCTGTGGGACAACTATTTCGTCTTCGACTATACCTTCGCCAAGAAGCACCACGTGGGCCTCATGGCCGGCACCTCGGCACAGTGGAACAAGTACGACTACCTCAACGCCCAGAAAAACGTGTTCGCCTTCTCGGGTGTACACGAGATGAACAACGGACAGAAGATGTACGCCATAGGCGGCACCGAGAGCGAATGGTCGCTCATGTCGTTCATGGCACGCGCCAACTACGACTACGCCAACCGGTACCTCCTCACCGCCACCCTTCGCCGCGACGGTTCCAGCCGCTTCGGCCGCAACAACCGCTGGGGCACCTTCCCCTCAGTGTCGCTGGCATGGCGCCTGACCGAGGAGAAATGGTTCCCGAAGACCACCTGGGTGGACGACCTCAAGGTGCGTGCCGGATACGGTGTCACCGGCAGCCAGGCCAGCGTGGGCAACTACAGCTACCTTGCCTCGTACAACACCAGCGTCTACCCCTTCGGCAAGACCGGCACCGAGCAGTCGGCCCTGGTGTCCACCACCCTGTCCAACCCCAACATACACTGGGAGCAGGTGGCACAGACCAACCTGGGCTTTGACGCCTCGCTGCTGCAGAACCGCATACGCCTCTCGTTCGACTACTACATCAAGAACACCAGCGACATGCTGGTAAAGGCTTCCATCCCCATCACCTCGGGCTTCGAGGACACCAGCACCACCTACACCAACGCCGGCAAGGTGCGCAACACGGGCTTTGAGGTGTCCATCAACACCGTCAACCTGAAAGGCGGCGAGCTGGGCTGGGAAACAGGTCTGGTGTACACCTTCAACAAGAACAAGATCAAGAGCCTCAACAGCAGCGTGCCCTACTACATCAACCAGATCAACAACTCGTACGTCACCATGCTGGCCAAGAACTATCCCATCAACGTGTTCTACGGCTACGTCACCGACGGCATCTTCCAGAACGAGGACGAGGTAAAGCAGCATGCCGTGCAGGCCGGTGCCGAGCCGGGCGACATACGCTTCAAGGATCTGGACAACAACGGCGTCATCGACGACAACGACCGTACCGTTATAGGCAACCCCAACCCCACGCACATCTTCTCGCTGAGCAACATGCTCACCTGGCGCGGCTTTGAGCTGTCTGTCTACCTGCAGGGCGTGGCCGGCAACAAGATATACAACGCCAACAAGATTGACCTGACCGGCATGTCGGCCGCCTACAACCAGATGACGGACGTGCTGAACCGCTGGCACGGCGAGGGCACCAGCTACACCATGCCGCGTGCCGTGTACGGCGACCCCAACCACAACACCCGCGTCAGCGACCGCTATGTGGAGAACGGTGCCTACCTGCGCCTGAAGAACATCTCGCTCTCGTACAATTTCCCGCAGCGCTGGCTGAAGGCACTCACCGTGCAGAATGCCCGTCTCACCTTCTCGTGCGAGAACGTGGCCACCATCACCGGCTACTCGGGCTTCGACCCAGAGGTGGGCATCAACGGCATTGACCTGTCCAACTATCCCATCTCGCGCACCTACAACATAGGCATCAACTTCAATTTCTAATGTCTTAAAAACCGAATACGTACAATGAAAAAGATATATTTCATGGCGCTCGCCCTGGCCGCCGCACTGACCTTTACCTCGTGCGAAGACTTCCTGGAGAAGAACCCCAAAGACACGGTCGACCCCGAGACCGCCGTTGACGACGACGTGGCCATGGCTATGGCCAACGCCTGCTACCGCACCCTGCAGTCGTCAAACATGTACAACCAACGCATCTGGACCCTCGACATCGTGGCCGGCAACAGCAACGTAGGAGCCGGCGGCGGCGACGACGGTCTGGAAACGGTACAGGCCGCCAACTTCACGGCACAGAGCGACAACGGCATGGCCCTGTACATGTGGCGCTCGCCCTGGGTGGGCATAGGCCAGTGCAACATTCTCATCAATGCCCTCGAGGGGCAGGATCTGAAGCCGGGAAGCATCAAGGCACGCTCGCTGGGCGAAGCCTATTTCCTGCGCGCACACTACTACTACATTCTGGTGCGCCTCTACGGCGGCGTGCCCCTGCGCCTGAAGCCCTACAACCCCGGCGAGCCTACCGCCATAGCCCGCGCCAGCGTGGACGAGGTGTACCAGCAGATCATTGCCGACACCAAGCAGGCCGCCGACCTGCTGCCCGCCAAGAGCGAACTGGACGACGACAACGTGGGACGCGCCTGCAAGGATGCCGCCCTCACCATGCTGGCCGACGAGTACCTCACTCTGGCCCCCGACCACAAGGAATACTATGCCGAGGTGGTGAACCTCTGCAACCAGGTGGCCGCCATGGGCTACGACCTCTCGCAGTGCCGCTATGAAGACAACTTCGACGCCACCGTCAACAACGGGCCCGAAAGCATCTTCGAGGTGCAGTACTCCGGCAACACCGAGTACGACTTCTGGGGCAACAACCCACAGTCGAGCTGGCTATCCACCTTCATGGGGCCGCGCAACTCCAACTTCGTGGCCGGCGGCTACGGCTGGAACCAGCCCACCGACGAGTTCATGTCGCAGTACGAGGACGGCGACCTGCGCAAGGATGTCACCGTGCTGTACGAGGGATGCCCCGACTTTGACGGCATGACCTACAAGGCCTCCTACTCGAACACGGGCTACAACGTGAGAAAGTTCCTGGTGCCGAAGTCGGTATCGCCCGAATACAACACCAGCCCCGCCAACTTTGTGGTGTACCGCTATGCCGACGTGCTGCTGATGAAGGCCGAAGCCCTCAACGAGCAGGGCAAGCCCGACGAGGCCGCCGAGCCCTTGAACTGTGTGCGCGCCCGCGCCGGTCTGCCCGCCGTGTCGGGACTGACACAGGACGAGATGCGCGAGAAGATTATCCACGAGCGCCGCATGGAGCTGGCCTTTGAAGGCCACCGCTGGTTCGACATGATACGCATCAACCACGGCGAGTACGCCCTGAAGTTCCTCAAGTCGATAGGCAAGAGCCACGTCAGCAAAGATCGTCTGCTCTTCCCCATACCGCAGACAGAACGCGACGCCAACAGTCTCATGACACAGAACCCAGGCTACTAAAGGCTCACCCTCAGACGCGCCGGCCGTCTGGCCGGAAGCACCCGTTATTTATCCTACACAACAAATACACAGAAAATACCAAATACATTATGAAGAAATACATATATGGCATCCTCGCCCTGATGATGGGCTTGTGTCTGGCAGCCTGCTCAGACCAGGACTATGCCGAGATGGACAAAGGCAGCGATGTGCTCACGCTCACCGTCGACCAGGCCGCCGACGTGCTGGACGAGGCCAACCATGCCAACGATGCCGTCAACCTGACCTGGACAACCGGCAACAACGGCCACACCGGCAACCGCATTGCCTACCGCCTGGAGCTGGCCAAGGCAGGCACCGGCTTTGCCAACGCCTACACTCCCGTGGACGGAGAAAACCAGGTATACGCCTGGAGCACTAACCAGGAGAACCTCAACGACCTGGCACTGGACAAGTTCGGCGGACAGCCCGGACAGCCCGTGGAGATTGAGGCCCGCGTGACGGCCACCGTGGCCGGCACGGACAATGTGCAGACCTCAGAGAGCAAGTTCACCGTGACACCCTACAAGCCCGTCACCACCACGCTCTACCTCATCGGCGACGCCACCCCCAATGGGTGGAGCGCCGACAACGCCACCGAGATGACCCGCACCACCAACGGCCTGTTCA
Organism: uncultured Prevotella sp.; assembly: GCA_937892695.1. Classification (GTDB taxonomy): domain Bacteria; phylum Bacteroidota; class Bacteroidia; order Bacteroidales; family Bacteroidaceae; genus Prevotella. The sequence continues at coordinate 36,977 of CALBJK010000072.1, read as the reverse complement.
CCTGGGAAGGCACGCTCAGACAGGGTTCGTTCAAGTTCATCATCACCCTGGGGCAGTTCTTGCCCTCCTACAACAAGGGCGACAACGGACTGGCCGTGCTGCGCACGTCTGACGACGAACCCGACGGACAGTGGACCATTGAGGAGAACCACGACTACAAGGTGACCGTGAACCTGCTCACCGGCGAGACCACCGTGGTGAAGAGCGACGGCGTGAAGCCCGCCTATGACGAGCTGTTCTTCGTGGGCAACCCCACCGGCTGGAACTTCGAGCCCATGCAGCAGGATCTGCTTGACCCGTTCCTTTTCCGTCTGGGCTACGTCTTTGAAAGCGGTAACGGCGGCGAGTTCAAGTTCGGCACCTCGGACGGTGCCTGGGAAAACATGTACAAAGCCACGCAGAGCAACGCGCCATACACCGACCAGAGCATGCAGTTTGTGAAAGGCTACGACCCCGACAACAAATGGTTTCTCAAGGATGCCGAGACCGGAAAGGCATACAAGATATGCGTGGACATTCGGGCCGGAAAGGAACGCATGATGATGGCCCCCTTCACGCCGTACAGCACCATAGCACTGGTGGGCGACGCCACGCCTAACGGATGGGATCTGGCCAACGCCACCGACATGACCGCTACCGAGAGTCCCTACATCTTCACCTGGACAGGTACGCTCAACGCCGGTGGGCTGAAGTTCACCTGCGACAAGCAGAGCGACTGGGGCGGTGCCTGGTTTCTGGCCTCCAAGGCCGATGCCGAGCCCACCGGACAGGCCGAACGCATGCTCTTCGTCGACAAGAGCAGCAGTACCTTCAAGGACCAGTACCTCACCGTCAACGTGGGCGATGTGGACCAGAAGTGGAAGATAACCTCTTCGGGCACCTACACCATCACCCTCGACCAGCTGCACGAGACGGTAACCATCGTGAAAAAATGACACGGGCGGGGATGTGGCGTCAGGAAGCTCCATTCCATTTTGGCACATCCCCCTGTGGAGAAAAAGCACTGACGAAGCCCGGAGCGGCAGAGCCGTACAGGCTCACGGCACCGGGTTCTCATGTCAATGTACCTCTACATCACTAACATCATAACAAACAGAAATGAAAATGTATCCATTATTATTAGCCCTGCCCCTGTTCATCGCTTCCTGCGGCAGCGACAACGGAGGCACGGAGTCCGGAATGGGAGGCGGAGGCAGCACCCCTACACCTCCGGCAGCACTGGGCACAGTCATCAGCACCGCCGACAGGATAACACTGGACGTAGCCACCGACAAGGTATGCTACAAGCCCGGCGAGAAGGTTCTGTTCACCCTCACGTCAGGCACGCTGCCTGCCGGTGCCCGCATGCGTTACCGCAACGGCAACGACGTGGTGGCCGACGAGGCCATAAGCGGTACCTCATGGACATGGACGGCACCCGACGCCGACTATACAGGCTACATGGCCGACATCTACACCGCCGACGGCGACAAGGTCGAGAGCGTGTATGCCGCCATTGCCGTCGACGTGTCGTCAGACTGGGGGTGCTTTCCCCGCTACGGCTTCATAGCCAGCTACGGCACCGACAAGACGGAAGCCGTGCGCAACAACGAATTCAAGCTGCTCAACCGCTGCCACATCAACGGTCTGCAGTTCTACGACTGGCAGTACAAGCACCACTGGCCCCTCGGGGGCACACCCGGCAACCTGCTGCCCGTGTACAAGGACATAGCCAACCGCGACATCTCCACCGACGTGGTGAAGGGCTACATCGACCTGGCCCACCGGCAGGGCATGAAGGCTATGTTCTACAACCTCTGCTTCGGCGTGCTGGACGATGCCGCCGCCGACGGCGTGAAGGCATCGTGGAATATCTACAAGGACAACGCGCGCCGCAACCAGGATCACCATCAGCTGCCGGACAGCTGGAAGAGCAGCATCTACCTGGTCGACCCTTCCAGCACGGGCTGGCAGGACTACCTGGCCAACCGCAACAACGACGTGTACACGGCCCTCGGATTTGACGGCTTCCACATTGACCAGCTGGGCGACCGCGGCACCGTGTACGACTACTACGGCGGCAAGTGCAACCTGCGCACGGGCTACGCCTCTTTCATCAACGCCATGAAGAAGCGGCACCCGGACAAGAGTCTGGTGATGAATGCCGTGAGCAACTGGGGTGCCGAGAACATTCTGGGCACCGGAAACATGGACTTCATGTACAGCGAGCTGTGGGACGGCGAGTCGACCTTTGCCGACCTGCTCAGCATCCTCAACGCCAACACCGGATATGCAGGCGGCAAGAAAATGGGGCAGGTGTACGCCGCCTACATGAACTACGGGCACAAGACGGCACAGTTCAACACGCCGGGCGTGCTGCTCACCGATGCCGTCATGTTCGCCGTAGGCGCCTCGCATCTCGAGCTGGGCGACGGCCACATGTTGTGCTCTGAATATTTCCCCTATTCAGAACTGAAGATGAGTGCTGAACTGCAGAAGGCCATCGTGGCCTACTACGACTTCCTCACTGCTTACCAGAACCTGCTGCGCGACGGCGGGACGCAAACCGCAGCCGACCTTACGGCAGCCAGCTCGGCCGTAAAGCTGAACGCCTGGCCGCCCGCTCTGGGCACCGTCACCACCTTCGCCCGCGAGGTGAACGGGAAGAAGGTGATACACCTGCTCAACTTCCGCAAGGCCAACAGTCTGAGCTGGCGCGACCAGAACAGCACCATGCCCGAACCCGACACGCTGACCGGCCTTGTGCTTAGCCTGAAGGCCACGGGCGTGAAGACGCTGTGGGCCGCCTCGCCCGACGTACTGGGAGGAGCACCGCAGCAGCTGACGTTCAGGCAGGAGGGCGACCGCATCACCTTCAGCGTGCCCTCGCTCAAATACTGGACCATGATTGTGGCCGAATAGGCCGCCTGCACCCCATCTGCAACTGTCTTTCAACAACAGAAAAAAGAAATACAATGAAAAAACTATTATTCCCGGTCGTGGCACTCATGATGGCCCTGGCAGCCAGCGCACAGACCGTGACATCACCCAACGGAAACGTGGCGGTGAAGTTCTACCTGCAGGACGGACGTCCCACCTACGAGCTGTCGTACAAGCACAAAGCGGTCATCAAGCCGTCGCACCTCGGCCTGGAACTGGCCAAGGACAAGCATGCCAGCAACGAGATGAACGAACAGGACCTCATGGACGGCTTCACCGTCAAGGACACGAAGACATCAACCTTCGACGAGACCTGGACACCGGTATGGGGCGAAACCAAGACCATACGCAACCACTACAACGAACTGACCGTCACCCTCAACCAGGCTTCCATGGAGCGCGACATCCGCATACGTTTCCGCGTGTACGACGACGGCATGGGCTTCCGCTACGAGTTTCCTCAGCAGCAGAAACTCAACTACTTTGTCGTGAAGGAAGAGCACTCGCAGTTTGCCATGGCCGGCGACCACACCGCCTACTGGATACCCGGCGACTATGACACGCAGGAGTATGAGACCGTCATCTCCAAGCTGAGCGAGATACGCGGCAAGATGAAGAGTGCCATCACCTCCAACTCTTCGCAGACACCCTTCTCGCCCACCGGCGTACAGACCTCACTGCAGATGAAGACGGCCGACGGCCTGTACATCAACCTGCACGAGGCCGCCTGTGTCAACTTCCCCACCATGCACCTAAACCTGGACGACAAGAACATGGTGTTCGAGTCGTGGCTCACCCCCGATGCCACCGGGAAGAAAGGCTACGTGCAGACGCCCTTCAACTCGCCCTGGCGCACCGTCATTGTCAGCGACGACGCCCGCGACATGCTCTCGTCCAACCTCATCCTTAACCTTAACGAGCCCTGCAAGATAAAGGACACGTCATGGATACACCCCACCAAGTACTGCGGCGTGTGGTGGGAGATGATAGCCGGCGGACGGCAGTGGAGCTACACCTTCGACCTGCCCTCGGTACACCTTGACAACATTGACTATACCAAGTGCAAGCCCCACGGCCAGCATCCGGCCAACACCGCCAACGTGAAGCGCTACATCGACTTCGCCGCCAAGAACGGTCTGCAGGAGGTGCTGGTGGAAGGATGGAACATAGGCTGGGAAGACTGGTTCGGGCACTACAAGGACTATGTGTTCGACTTCCAGACCCCCTACCCCGACTTCGACATTGACGAGCTGAACCGCTACGCCCACAGCAAGGGCGTGAAACTGATGATGCACCATGAGACCAGCGCCTCGACCATCAACTACGAGCGCCACCTGGAGGCCGCCTACAACCTGATGAACAAGTACGGCTACGATGCCGTGAAGAGCGGATACGTGGGCGACATCATCCCCCGCGGCGACTACCACTACTCGCAGTCTACCAACAACCATTACCTGTACTGCATACAGGAGGCCGCCAAGCACCACATCATGGTGAACGCTCATGAGGCCACTCGCCCCACCGGTCTCTGCCGTACATGGCCCAATCTGGTAGGCAACGAATCGGCACGCGGCACCGAATACGAGGCCTTCGGCGGCAGCGAACCCTACCACACGGTCATTCTGCCCTTCACCCGTCTGCAGGGCGGCCCCATGGACTACACGCCGGGCATCTTCGTCACCAAGCTCAGCGAATGGTGCTCGAACAAGTCGTACGTGCACACCACGCTGTGCGGACAGCTGGCCCTCTACCTCACCATGTACAGCCCGCTGCAGATGGCTGCCGACCTGCCCGAGAACTATGAAAAATACGACGATGCCTTCCAGTTCATACGCGACGTAGCCTGCGACTGGGACGACTCGAAGTATCTCGAGGCCGAGCCGGCCAAATACATCACCGTGGCACGCAAGGCCAAAGGCACCGACAACTGGTTCATCGGCGGCAAGTGCGATGCCGAAGGACACAAGAGCCGCATCAAGCTCGACTTCCTGGACAAGGGACGGAAATACACGTGCTCGGTCTACGCAGATGCCGCTGATGCCGACTACGAGAAGAACCCACAGGCATACGTCATCACCCACCGTACCGTGAAGAAAGGCGACGTGCTCAACCTCACCATGGCCCGCGGCGGCGGCTTCGCCGTCAGCCTGATGGCCAAGTAACGTACCCTCACCGTCAGCACTTGCATCCCAGTAACCACACGCCCCTGCGGCGAAACAACATGAAAAAGATGCCCGGCCATGGCCGGGCATCTTTCGTTATTCTATAAACAGAGTTGTGTCACGTGTAAAATGGCACTGTAACATTACTGATTTTTGATTGTTGTTTTTTGACTTTATTTCAGTAACCTGAATTCGGGATAAGAAAGTTGTCATAAAAGTTGGTAATCTCGATATTTTTTAGTATCTTTATAGTTGAAAATCAATCAGTTAATGTCCACTGAATTAATAAATATCCATAAACGCAAAGCGGCGGTCTCTATACCCTGCAATGGATTCTGTCCATAATTGAGCCAAAATTCGAATATGGCAAGGCAAAGTAGCACATTCCTGTCTAGCATTCTGCTGTTTCTGGAAACTTGGCCTTGATGTTGTTGGCTCGATATATCCTCTTGCTTGTGCCGAAAGAGCATTCGACTTCGTTCCCCGACGGCTTTGGCCATCTTCTCGAGATATTCTGGACTTCTGGGTTCCTTTGGCGGTCGGCCTAACGGTTTACAGTAAGTCTTTATTTCATACTCTTTGAGAATTTTCCTGTTCACCTTGCTCATATTAATCTTGTCTGCAAGAATGGTATCGGGAAGGTATCCAAAATGTTCTTTGACAAGCCGGATCTGTAGTTAGAGGTCGGAACTTTTGTTGTAGGCATCCCAACTGTGATGGTCTATAAAGGTGTGTCCTTCATAAACGGCGGCACCTATCTTCGCTCCGAACCCTATCGGAATTTTTGACTTACCTCTGACTATAGGCCGCACGTGCGGCTGGAAGATGCAGATTATTCGGTCTTTGCATTGATGCTTCTTCCCTTCAAACATCTCCGACTGCTAGGAATACATATCGAAGGTGGTTCTTCATTGTCATCATTGCACTTCTGTCCTTCTGTTTTGCGTGCCTCCTTGGTCGTAAGTTTCTTGTTGAGAAGTTCTGTAGTAATTCTCAATGGTGATACGCTTGCGGATAGCCGTAAACAGGGATGGGTCGAAAAGCTCCTTGTCGGTGAACTCCGACAGACCACACAGATACTGCAGGTATGGATTCTCCTGAATCATCGAGACGGTCTCTTCATCTGAAAGAGAAAACTTGTGCTTGATGATACATGCACCGATAATCATGTGAGCGGGCTTGTTGCCTGCACCTTTGTCTTTATTGTCAAGTCAAGAATTATATATCTTCCCAAGTTCTGTCCATGGAAGACAGTCGCCGAGTTTTATCCAGCGATTATTCTTGTCCAGTTCATCAAAAGATGAACGGAAAAGATCGACCGACAGATTTCAAATGTGAAGTATATTTCATATCACTTAGAATTTAAAACTATAAAGGTACGGATTTTATGTTAAACAGCCAAGGATAAAGCAACATAAATAATTGAATATCTCGTAGTTGTGGTTTATTAAATGAGCACTAATTATGTGGAAATTTATAGAATCCATCTAAAGACATTCAGAAAATAAACATGGACAAGAAATAAAAACAAAAGGGATTTGTTCTGTATTCCGCCCAATTGCATTAATTTTGCAAAAGGATTCGTTTCCACATATTTCGTACATTAAAGTCAGGGATATTTGTTCTCTCACATTTCAAGACAAGGAAGAGAAAGGGATAATGGACAAGTCGATATTTTATACGGTGATAGGCGTTGTGGTCATGGCCGGTATCGTTTCTTGCAGGAATGACAAGCCGGTACCGGACTTCACCCCGAAGATGACCGACGAGGTGAGACTGAAGACCACACCCGTCAAAGACCAAGGACACAGCAGTCTGTGCTGGGCATACGCCATGCTGGCTACAATAGAGACCGAACATCTGATGAAGGGCGACTCGGTGAACTTGTCACCTGACTACGTGGCGCGGATTGTGCTCACGACAGAAGCGAGACGAAAATTTCTGGGTGGCGACAATTACATCCCTACTCTTAGAGGAACAGCTCCTAAGCTGATAAGGATAATAATGGAGCACGGCATCATGCCCTACGACTCATACAACAGCGGCAACGCCAACATGGAAGCACTGCTGCGCAAGGCCGACATTCTGGCGCAACGACAGCAAGACATGAGGACTCTCGACACACGCATGAACGAAATGCTTGACGATGCAATAGGGGCATTGCCACAACGGGTGTACATGCTCGGCGCGGAATATACATCGAAGGAGTTTGCCCTGAGCGTGTGCATGAAGGACGAATACGACGCCATGACAAGCTTCAGCAGCTATCCTTTCGGAGAATATGTGACACTCGACATCCCCGACAACAACACCGGCGAACGGTTTATGAACGTATCTATCGACTCGCTGATGAACCGCATAACGAATGAACTGCTCTCGGGACATCCTGTGTGCTGGGAAGGAGACATCAGCGAACCAGGATTCTCGTTCAAGAACGGAACGGCAACGCTGCCACATGGAAAACCATGCACACAGGAAGAACGGCAACGGCAATACGAACTACGCCGCACTACCGACGACCATTGCATGGAACTGATAGGAATAGCCCATGACGACAGCGGACGACGCTACTTCATAGCCAAAAATTCATGGGGGACGGGAAACAGATTCGGAGGCATGATGTATCTTGCCGACGATTATGTGAGGATGAAGACCGTGGCCATAGTAGTAAAGAGCAGGTACTGATTAGGCAGTAATTGCACCCGGCAGTGCTCCATCCGCGTTACAACCTACGTTGCCACCCAGCTTGAAAAGAAACGATTTCGGTGCGTTTCAAAATAGGCAGACATACGCCACTTTGCTGCGTCTGCTAAGAAGTCTGCACACTACAAAAAACAAACATCACATAAAAACAGACGGAGGTGAAGAACCGCTACGGAAGAATATGAAGACAAAATTAGCAATACTCGACTTTGACGGAACCCTCGGCGACACCAAGGGAGTGATAATAAAAACATTGCAACAGACCATAGCCCGACGAGGACTGCCGGCAAAGACCGATGACGAATGCGCCGCCACAATAGGTCTGACTCTCGATGACGCTTTCGCGACACTCTTCGGACTGGATAAGGGGGAGTGCGAGAAATGTACGGCACTCTACCGTGAGATTTTCGCCGAGAACAACAAGCCGGGACTCGTTCCGGTTTTCCCGCACGTGATAGAGACTATACGTTCGATCAAGAATGAAGGCATCACAGTCACTATCGCCAGCAGCAGGGGACACGAGTCGTTAGACGGATTCGTGCGCGACCTAAAGCTGCTGCCCTACGTCAGTCTGGTGATAGGGTCGGACGATGTGGAACGGGGGAAGCCCGACCCACAACCTGTCGACATCACCCTGGAGCGCACAGGCTTCAAAGCCGACGAAGCGATAGTTGTGGGCGACACGGCGTTTGACATACTCATGGGACGCAACGCCGGAACTCTGACTTGCGGCGTAACCTACGGCAACGGGTCGCGACAACAGATAGAAGAGGCGAAGGCCGACTTCGTTATAGATGATTTCGCCGATCTGAAAAAGATAATACTTGGATAATAGATGTGTCACGGAATAAAAAAGAAGAAAAATCGCTTTGTTCTCAACGCTATTTGCAGTAACTTTGCAAAAAGCCAGAGACGTTTGTGAAGAACTCGCATTATCACAGCTTGCACAAAATTTCATTTTAATCCCCACACTATTTACACTAACATAAGAAAAACAAATTACGCTTTCTGTTGATACACATCCCCACTGGAAGCGTCTCATAATAAAAGAAAACGATGGAATACAATTTCAGGGAAATAGAAAAGAAATGGCAGGAAAAATGGGTTGAAGACAAGACCTACCACGTAACGGAAGACAAGTCGAAAAAGAAGTACTATGTGCTCAACATGTTCCCATACCCATCGGGAGCAGGACTGCACGTTGGACATCCGCTCGGCTATATCGCATCGGACATTTACGCCCGGTACAAGCGGTTGAATGGCTTCAACGTGCTCAACCCTATGGGGTACGACGCTTACGGGCTGCCCGCCGAGCAGTATGCCATACAGACTGGACAGCACCCGGCTGTCACCACCGAAACCAACATCAAGCACTATCGTGAACAGCTCGACAAGATAGGATTCTCGTTCGACTGGGACCGCGAGGTGCGCACATGCGACCCTCACTATTATCACTGGACACAGTGGGCGTTTGAAAAAATGTTCGGCTCCTACTATGACAACACCCTGAAAAAGGCACAACCCATCAGCAAACTCGTGGCACACTTCGAACAGAAGGGAACAGAAGGCATTGACGCTGCCGAGGGCGAAGAACTGAACTTCACGGTCGAAGAGTGGCTCGCAAAGAGCTGGAAGGAACAGCAGCAGACACTGATGAACTACCGCATAGCCTATCTCGGCGAGACGATGGTGAACTGGTGTGCCGGACTGGGCACGGTACTCGCCAACGACGAGGTGGTAGACGGTGTGTCGGTGCGCGGCGGCTACCCCGTAGTGCAGAAGAAGATGATGCAGTGGTGTCTGAGAGTGTCGGCCTACGCACAGAGGCTGCTCGACGGGCTGGACAGCGTTGACTGGACAGACTCGCTAAAGGAGACGCAGAAAAACTGGATCGGGCGTAGTGAGGGAGCAGAGATAAAATTCAAGGTGAAAGACAGCGACCGCGAGTTCACCATCTTCACAACCCGAGCCGACACAATGTTTGGAGTGACCTTCATGGTACTCGCGCCCGAAAGCGAACTTACGGCCCAGCTCACCACCAAGGAACAGAAAGCCGAAGTAGACGAATATCTTGCCTACGTGAAGAAACGTACAGAACTCGACCGCATATCCGACCGCAAGGTTACAGGTGTGTTCTCGGGTTCGTATGCTGTCAATCCGTTCACAGGCGAAGACATACCTATCTGGATAAGCGAATATGTGCTAGCCGGTTACGGCACGGGAGCCATCATGGCCGTACCAGCCCACGACTCGCGCGACTACGCCTTTGCAAAACATTTCGGTCTGGAGATACGTCCGCTCATAGAAGGGGCCGACGTGAGCGAAGAGAGCTTCGATGCCAAGGAAGGCACCGTCTGCAACTCGCCTAAAGCCGGGACTGAGACGCTCGACGGCTTTACGCTCAACGGACTGAGCGTGAAGCAAGCCATAGCAAAGACGAAGGAGTTTGTCAGTTCGCACAAACTCGGACGGGTCAGGGTGAACTTCCGTCTGCGCGATGCTATCTTCTCACGCCAGCGTTACTGGGGCGAACCGTTCCCCGTGTACTATAAAGACGGAATGCCTCAACTCGTACCAGAGGAATGTCTGCCTCTGGAGCTTCCGGAAATCAGCGACTACAAACCAACAGCCGACGGCGAGCCGCCATTGGGACACGCCGTGAAATGGGCATGGAATACGGAGACAAATACTGTCGTAGACAAAAAACTAGTAGACGGCAAAAAGGTGTTCGCTCTAGAACTGAGCACCATGCCAGGTTTTGCCGGTTCGTCGGCCTATTATCTGCGATATATGGATCCGCACAACGACCGCGCCCTCGTTTCGGAAGAAGCCGACCGCTACTGGCAGAACGTAGACCTCTACGTAGGCGGCACCGAACACGCTACCGGACACCTTATATATTCGAGGTTCTGGAACAAGTTCTTGTTTGACCTCGGAGTGTCGTGCAAGGAAGAGCCGTTCCAGAAACTTGTCAACCAGGGTATGATACAGGGACGGTCAAACTTTGTCTACAGAGTTGAAGACTCTGAAGGACACGACGGCGGAAACGGTCCGCTCTTCGTGTCGCTAAACCGGAAGGGCGAATACAAGAATGTGACACCTATCCACGTAGATGTAAACATCGTACACGGCGACGTGCTCGACATAGATGCTTTCAGAGCTTGGAGACCAGAATACAAGGACGCACGGTTCGCGTTAGAAGATGACGGCAAATATGTTTGCGGATGGGCCATTGAGAAGATGTCTAAGTCGATGTTCAACGTGGTCAACCCTGACATGGTCGTGGAAAAATACGGTGCAGACACGCTGCGGCTGTACGAAATGTTCCTCGGTCCGGTGGAGCAAAGCAAGCCGTGGGACACCAACGGCATAGACGGCTGCCACCGCTTCTTGAAGAAACTGTGGGCACTGTTCTACAACCGTGAAGGACAATTCCAGCCCAACGACGAGAAGCCGAACAAAGAACAGCTCAAGAGCATCAACAAACTCATAAAGAAGGTGACACAGGACATCGGGCAGTTCTCCTACAACACCAGCATCTCTGCATTTATGATATGTGTAGGCGAACTGCAACAGACGAAATGTCACAGCCGCGAAGTGTTGCAAGACCTCATAGTGCTGATTGCGCCGTTTGCACCGCACATAGCCGAAGAGCTGTGGCACGCACTGGGTAACACTGCGACCGTATGCGATGCACAATGGCCAAAGTGCGACGAAAGCTGTCTCGTGGAGAGCGAGGTTCAGATGACGGTGTCGTTCAACGGAAAAGCCCGTTACCAGAAGACATTTGCCGTCACAGCCAAGAACGAAGAAATACAACAGGCTGTGCTTGCCGACGAACGCTCGAAGAAATATCTCGACGGAAAGACAATAGTGAAGGTGATTGTAGTACCCAGGAAGATTGTGAACATTGTAGTGAAATAAGCCGGTATGTCGTTTCCCCGTCTCTTTTCAGGGGAAAATCTACGGATACCCCAAGGATGGAGAGAAATAATGACATTGAAGAACAGGAATGTCACAAGGAAAGCGGAAAGTAGACAAGCTTTTCATTGAACATACCTGATTCTTCTTTAAGGAAAGAAATCAGGAAGGAACTATTTTTTTATTATGACTAACGACAACAGGAAAATCCTCAATGAGGTGCAAGATTATGTTTTCATAACCTTGGGACTGATGCTCTACGCCTTTGCATGGACAGTGTTTCTCTTGCCCTACGAAATCGTGACGGGAGGTGTGACGGGTCTTTCGGCCTTGATTTTCTATGCTACGAAGATTCCCATTGAGTACAGCTATTTCCTTATAAATGCTGCTCTGTTGGTGGTGGCATTGAAGATACTCGGCTTCCGTTTCCTTTTCAAGACCATCTACGCCATTGTGATGCTGTCGTTCTTGCTGTGGCTGGCTCAGAAGATAGTGCAACAACCCGACGGCTCGTTCGTGCAGCTCCTCGGGCCGGGTCAAGACTTCATGTCGCTCATCATCGGCTGCTGCCTTACAGGAACGTCGTTGGCCATAGTTTTCCTGCATAACGGTTCGACGGGCGGCACCGACATCGTGGCGGCTGTGGTAAACAAATATCACGACTTCTCGCTCGGCCAGGTGCTCATCGGCATAGATCTCCTCATCATTGGCAGCAGTCTCTTCGTGCCGTCGTTCGGCGACATCATAGAACGTTGCCACAAAGTTGTTTTCGGACTATGTACCATCGGAATAGAATGCTTCATGCTGGACTATGTGATGAACGCCCGCCGCGAATCTGTTCAGTTCCTCATTTTCTCCAAACACTATGAAGAAATATCCAAGGCCATCAGTTCGGAAATAGGGCGCGGTATAACTATTCTGGACGGTCACGGATGGTATACGGGAAATGAAGTGAAAGTTATCTGCGTAATAACAAAGAAGACTGAAAGTGTACAAGTTTTCCGCATAATAAAAATGATTGACCCGACAGCTTTCGTCAGCCAAGGCAGCGTCATAGGCACGTACGGAGAAGGGTTCGACAAGATAAAAGTAAAGATAAGGAGAATAGACAAGAAGGCAATCGAAAACAAAAGGAAAAGTGCAGACAAGCTCACTACGTCTGCGAAAGACAAAGCCCAATAAAGTAATAAAAGGACATAAATATGAAAATAGTATTCGCCACTAATAATGCTCACAAGCTCGAAGAAATACGGGATATTCTGGGAGACAAGTTCGAAATAATGAGTCTGGCCGACATAGGGTGTCATGACGATATTCCTGAGACCGGCAATACTCTAGAATACAACGCAATAGAAAAAGCGTCCTACGTGTTCAACAAATACCACATAGACTGTTTCGCCGATGACACGGGACTGGAAGTCGATGCTCTGGGAGGTGCGCCAGGTGTTCATACGGCACGATATGCCGGAGCAGGCCACGACACAAATGCCAATGTCAACAAACTGTTGCATGAAATGGAAGGCAGGGAAGACCGCAAAGCCCGTTTCAGAACCGTGATATGTCTTATCACTACCAACGATGCACCGAAACACATGCGCAATGTGCCTTACGTAAAGACAATGAACCGACAGCTCTTCCATGGGGAAGTAGAAGGAACAATCACTACCGAACGCCACGGCACGGACGGATTCGGATATGATCCGGTATTTAAGCCAGAAGGCTATGATGGTACATTCGCTGAATTAGGAACAGACGTGAAGAACAAGATTTCGCATCGCGCCAAGGCAGTAGAACAACTCGCCGAATATCTGAAAAAGATGGAGAAATAAACCGAACCGTATCTGGCTGTCGGGTTTACAAGAACAAGTAATGATCAGTACCTTGAAAATAAAATAGAACACTAAAGCAAGACGGATTTAGTAAAAATAAAAGCCATTCGGAGTCATAATATGTTGTTATGATTCCGAATGGCTTTTTTTACAATGAGTAAGGTCTCTGTATGTCATTTCACGCGCGAAGAGACCGGATTGCACAGTCCCTTCATCCCTATAAGGAAAGCCTTGGCCGAACCGAACTTGAGGAACATGTCGAGACGTACAGGAATGTGGTTACTGTCATCGCTGACGTAGAAACGTACTATTTCCTTGTACTTTCCATTTTCTTTCTCCATGTAGGACAGTTGCAGACAGCGGTACTTTATGCCGTTATCGGCCTTAATGGTGGCCTTGCCACGATATTTTATCATGGCCGGATTGGTGTTTTTCCCGTCAGCCATAGGAAAATGTACCTCTTTGCCCTTATTCCATCCGGTAGGGTTAAACGAACGTGCCCGGAGGAAAATATTGAGCATGTCGAAGGTGCACTGGTGACTGACGATGTTTTTCCACGTATGTGACCCGTCGTTCTTCTTACGATGGAGCCGTAGGTGGCAGCGTCCGTCAGGGTAGCTGTAGAACACCTCGTCAACGGTGTAGCGTCCGCCTTCGCGCGCACCTTTTCTGAAGTAAAGCGGTTCCATCTGCAGACTGCTATAACATAATAGCGTATCGCGCATCATGAACACTTTGTCGAGACTGCTGTTTGTACGCGTGATGAGCGAAGCCCGATAGGCCTGCCGGCCACGGTATTGACTCTGGACAGTAGACATAGAAGCTGTACCCGCCTTTACCCAAACGAATTTCCAATTGTAATAAAGGTTGTAGGACAGGTATTCGCCCGACTTGAAAGCAGTGTTGCGGAATTCGCACTGCGCTCCTGCCACAGATGCAAACAGCAAAGCTATCGTGGCTGCAATTATTCTCAAATTCTTAATCATTGTTTTGTCGTTTTTCGCATTACTGTCATTATTATTTTGTGTTATTTTCCCTTTTTGCCTGTTTCGCCATTTTTCTTGACTGCCTTATCCGATAAGCTTTCATCACCAGGATAGACGATGCCAAGCTGTCGTGCACGCTCAATATTGCGCATTCTTATTTTCTTCTTTTGCTCGCCTTTCTGCTTAGTTATAGCTGAAGGTTTCTGGCTCTGAAGCGGGATTGACGTGGGATTCCAGTTTTGAGTCACATCCCATTTGGCACGACATTCTATCTCTTCCGGATAGTAGTAGACCGACTCTGGCTGCAGACCGGTGGCATAGTTGCCTGTGTCCCACTGCCCGTTGCCGTTGCTGTCGACTATAAGCCGGACATAATACTTTCCCGGATTTACATAGAAGAACTGGGCTGTAGGGCCGTTGGTACGCACTTGCTTGACCGTCTTGTCCTGACCGTCAAGAAGCTGTACTATCATCGGCACGCCAGAAATACCTTCAATGTTGAGCATGAGGCTGCTGTAGTCGTCCATAGAACGTACTTTGAATCCTTGTTTAATCTTTTCCGACACTTTTCCGTAGATATCTGTGAAGGCGGCCGAATCTATTTCAAGACTGTACTCTATGTCAGGTCGCCATTCACCTCTGAGAATATATCGTCGGCGGCATGGAAATTCGGTTTTGACGGATGTCGTGTCGGTAATTTCGTCTATTTCGAACGGAGCCTTGTACCATAGCGTATCATGCCTGGAGTATAGATGGATTTTGGCGGTGTCTAAAGAAGCTATAGGAGTGGCAAACTCGAATCCTATGTTTTTGTCAGGGTCGAGCGACGAAGGAGCGTTCATGTTGCACTTGAGAGATTCCGTTGGCATTATAGAGTCGTATGCTTCGCCACGCTTCTTGTTGCGCTTCTGTTTCTTCTCCCATTCTTCAAAGTCTTTCTGCTTCTGCTTTATTCGCCGTTCGTATGGCTGTTTGGACAGAATCTGGAGTGTGTCGGTCTGAGGACGGAGCACACCGAGCGTATCGGAAGCCATGTAACGCAACTCTATGTCAAGCGTATCCTGATTGACCAGTGCTGTGTCGCGCAACCAGTAAGTGATGGTGTCGCGCCGCATAGACTGTTCTATTAAAAACGCCTTATCGGCGTTGAAGTTCAGTCCGCGCAAAGTAGGCAATGTGTCACTGCCATAACTGAAAAAAATGGAAAAGTGGTCTGGTTCGGATCGGTCTGATTTGAGCAGATGACGGTCTGTCTGTGTCTCGGTAAAGGCGCGCAGCACAATATCATCTGGTAAAAAGTGGGTGTAGCCCACCTGCGCTATGCTCTTTATGCGAAGGGAATCAAGCCAAGTGGTGTCCTGTCGTATATCCGGCTTGAACGACGGGATTATGGTGTCGCGTGAGAATGCTATCTTCTCGCTTTTCTGGTTGAAGCAGTAGTTGCCGTCAGCATCCTGAAGGGCATAGATACGATATTTTCCGGGAGCGACTCCTTTTATGATAAACTTGCCCTGACTGTCGGTACGGGCCACTCGCAACATCGGACGTTTTACAAAAGCCGAATCGTCCATTTCGCTGTACAGACCTACGAGAATGCCCTTGACAGGTTCGAGGTTTTCCGACTCAAGCACATAGCCAGCCACCTGAAGCGTATCTATGACGCTTCCTGTGGAAAAGCTATAGGTGTAATTGCCGAGAGGGTTGCCTTCATTATTGTCGGAAATGGCATCGCTAAAGTCGACAGTGTAGGTAATGTCCGGTTTGAGAGTATCTTTCAGTTCCACCTCTACCCGTTTACCTGCTGTCTTTATTTCCGGCATCTCTATCTGCGGCGGCGACACTACTACTTTTTCTGTGGCATTGTCTATTTTCACGTATTCGCTGAAGAGAATGCTCACCTTTCTGGTCTTTACCCCAGTAGAACCATCCTTTGGCGATGCGCTCACCACCTGAGGAGGAGTTTCGTCATACCATCCTCCGTCGGGTTGTCCCATACGGGCGCATGACACAACTCCGGCGGCTATGGCAACGATACATAGCAGCGGCAGAAAGCCGAGACGCAGATTCAGGAGGATAATCCTTCTATGTTTATTTATAGTATGTAAGATTTTCTTTTTCTTCATGTCTCAGTAATCCGTATATTCATTTTATAGCGGTGGCTTCGTATTGTCAATTTAAGAAATCTTCGACAAATGTCGTTGCGTGCCTTCCCAGAATTTTAAGGATGTTTATCTCTCTTTGTTCATCGACAGGATACTGTCTATTACTTTACGGTCGTTCATAAGGCGAGGAACTTTATGCTGACCGCCCAACTTGTTTTTAGATTTGAGCCAGTCGTTGAATAGTCCCTTACGCGCTTTTACTATTTCCAGATGTTGTAAGGTTATGTTGTGAAACCGTTTGGCTTCATAGTCACTGTTTAGCTCCTGTAGGCGCCGGTCGAGGATATCGGCAAACCGTTGCATGTCGTCAGGGTCTTTAGCAAACTCTATAACCCACTGGTGGCGGCACTTCGCGTCGCTGTCCATGAACACTGGTGCAGCAGTATACTCGCTTATTTCAGCTCCGGTCTTCTCGCAGGCATATTCGAGACCTTTCTCGGCATTGTCCTGTATCAGTTCTTCGCCAAAAGCATTTATGAAGTATCGTGTGCGGCCGGTTATTACGAATTTGTAGGGATTTGTGGAAGTGAACTTGACTGTATCGCCAATCATGTATCTCCATAATCCGCACGAAGTAGAAATAAGCATGGCATAATTGCGTCCTTTCTCCACACCCCAGATAGGTACGACAGTAGGGTTTTCTGTACCAAACTCGTCCATGGGCATGAACTCGTAGAACACGTCATAATCGAGCATGAGCAGCATTGACTTGTCTGCCGGGTCGTCCTGTATACCGAAGAAACCTTCACTGGCATTGTAAGTCTCCATGTAGTGCATACGCGGCGACTTTATAATCTTCTCATATTGACTACGGTAAGGAGTAAAGGCTATGCCGCCGTGGAAGAATACTTCCAGATTTGGCCAAACCTCGTCAATGGTCTTTTTCCCGGATATTTCAAGCACTCTTACCAAAACACTCAGCATCCAAGACGGTACGCCGGAAATATTGGTAACATCAGAGTGAAGTGTCTCATGGGCTATCCGGTCACGCTTGATTTCGAAGTCGCTGAGCAGGGCCGTCTGCTTCTTGGGCACACGCACAAGATTGACCAAAGGGTTGATGTTTTCTATAAGGATGGCACTGAGGTCACCGACTATACTCCCCGGCAGATTGTAATTGGGTGAATGGCTGCCTCCGAGAATCAGACCCTTGCCATCGAACATACGGCTATGAGGATTGTTGCGCAGATAAAGAGCCACAACATCGCTTCCGCCCTGATAATGAATACGGTGAAGACCTTCGGAGGTGACAGGAATGAACTTGCTCTTATCATTGGTAGTTCCCGACGACTTGGCGTACCACTTCACCGTGCCAGGCCACAGAACGTTAGCTTCGCCATGACGCATACGGTCAATCATGTCCTTGAGTTCCTCGTATGTATTCACCGGAACGTTACGCACGAAATCGTCGTAGCTGGCAATATTGTTGAAAAGATGGTTGCGTCCGTATTCTGTGTATTTCGCACGGCAGACAAGCCGATGAAGGACGTTGTGTTGCAACGCCTCGGCATAATCGTTGTATCGTTCCAACTTTTTCTGTCTAGGCAGAAAAAATTTACCTGCAATGCCTGTTAAGCTCATTTCGTATTTATTGTACTTTACAAATTGCAAATTTAATCCAAACTTTTGTAAGTAGAATGAAATTTACTATTTTTAAGTAAAGTCATCATCGGACGGTTATACTTTATTACATCATGCAAAAAGAGAAGCATATTACATATATGGAATTCTTTCCGACCATAATGTTTCGTTGAGAAAAGTTTTTCTGTATTTCCTTTGTCGCTGTTGACAGAAATGAGTATTTTTGCATCATAAGAATTTTTGGAAACAAACATGTATGACCTTATGGCTAAAGTAAGACAGATAGTGGAGTGTGTGCCCAATTTCAGTGAAGGGCGCGACATGGGAGTGATAAAGCAAATAACAGATGCCGTTGAAAGCGTAGAAGGTGTCAAGCTGCTCGACGTTGACCCGGGTGAAGCCACCAACCGTACAGTGGTAACATTTGTCGGCAGACCCGAGGACGTGGCCGAAGCTGCATTCCGGGCTGTGAAGAAGGCCGGCGAACTGATAGACATGCGTAGGCATCACGGTGCTCATCCGCGCATAGGAGCTACCGACGTACTGCCAATTGTTCCGGTGAGCGGAATAACTCTCGAAGAGTGTGCCGAAATATCACGAGAGCTTGCCAAGCGCATCGCTGACGAGCTTTCCATACCGTGTTATTGCTACGAGGCTGCGGCGTTCAAACCCGAACGCCGCAATCTGGCCGTATGCCGGAAGGGTGAATATGAAGCCATAGCCGAACGGCTGATTGACGCAAACGAAGCTCCCGATTTCGGTGCCAGACCTTTCGACGAACGTGTGGCCAAGACTGGCTGTACGGTGGTCGGGGCACGCGATTTCCTTATTGCGGTAAACTTCAACCTTAACACGACTTCAACCCGCCGGGCCAACGCCATCGCATTTGACGTGAGAGAGAAAGGCAGACCCGAGCGCGAAGGCAACCCCATTACTGGAAAGAAAAAAATAGATGCCGAAGGTCATGTCATCATGCGCCCAGGCACTCTCAAAGCCACAAAAGCGATAGGCTGGTATATTGAGGAATATGGCATTGCCCAAGTTTCGATGAACATCACTGATATCAATGTCACACCGCTTCACAAAGCATTTGACGAAGTGTGTCGCTGTGCCGAAAACAGAGGGTTACGTGTAACGGGGACGGAGATTGTCGGTCTTGTTCCTGAGCGTACACTTATCGAGGCCGGACGTTACTTTCTGGCCAAGCAACACCGTTCTGACGGCATACCAAAAGAGGATATCATCAAGATTGCCGTCAAGTCGATGGGACTGGGCGACCTGCGTCCGTTCAATCCGGAAGAAAAGGTTATTGAATATCTTCTCGAAGCAGACAAAAAGAAACATACACGCCTTGTCGACCTGACGGCCAAAGGCTTTGCCGACGAGACAGCCCGCGAATCTCCGGCTCCGGGCGGAGGTTCTGTATCGGCCTATATGGGTGCGCTCGGTGCTTCACTGGCCACGATGGTCGCCAATCTGTCGAGCCACAAACCCGGATGGGACGACCGATGGGACGAGTTTGCAAAATGGGCAGAAAAAGGGATGGAAATGCAGGAAGAACTGCTCCGTCTTGTCGACGAGGACACAGTTGCATTCAACCGTATAATGGCCGCATTCGGCATGCCCCGGAATACCGATGAAGAGAAACGGCTGCGCAATGAAGCAATACAGAGTGCTACGCTTTTCGCTACAGAAGTACCTTTAGAGACGATGAAGGCTTCGGTCAAAGTATTCGGTCTTTGTCGTGCAATGGTCGAGACAGGCAATCCCAACAGCGTCTCCGATGCTGGAGTGGGTGCTCTTGCCGCCCATGCCGCAGTGCTGGGAGCAGGCATGAATGTCAAGATCAACGCAGCGTCGCTCTCCGACCGCAATCGTGCCGATGCTATGGTAGCCGAAGCCGACAGAATCGCAGCCGAGGCCGAGCAGGCCGAAGCCGCGATTGTAAAGATGGTAGAAGAAAAAATAACTAAATAATACCGCCGACTTTATGATAGAACATTTTGCAGAAGACATACGTCGTGGCATACCCCATGTGTTGCCCGACCCCATGCCTTATGACCCCGAGGTCAACCATGCACCTAAGCGTAAGGACATTCTTACTCCTGAAGAGAAGAAACTTGCCCTGCGCAACGCCTTACGCTATTTTCCTAAAGAGTTCCATTCAGTTCTGGCTCCTGAATTCCTACAGGAACTAAAAGACAACGGACGCATCTATATGTACCGTTTCCGTCCACGCTATAAAATGTACGCCCGCTCCATCGATGCCTATCCGCATCGTTCAAGACAAGCGGCGGCAATCATGCTGATGATACAGAACAATCTCGACCCGGCTGTAGCCCAGCACCCCCACGAGCTTATCGTTTATGGAGGCAACGGAGCCGTTTTCCAGAACTGGGCGCAGTATCTTCTGACTATGCAATATCTCAGCCAGATGAGCGACGAGCAGACCCTCGTGATGTATTCAGGGCATCCCCTCGGGCTGTTCCCTTCACACAAGGATGCGCCTCGGGTAGTGGTTACCAACGGAATGGTGATACCCAACTATTCTAAGCCCGACGACTGGGAACGGCTCAATGCTTTAGGTGTCAGCCAGTATGGACAGATGACTGCCGGATCCTACATGTACATCGGACCGCAGGGCATCGTCCACGGCACTACAATCACAGTGCTCAATGCTGCCCGCAAACAGAGCGGAGGCAAGAAGGACATACACGGTATGCTCTTTGTCTCGTCTGGGCTTGGCGGCATGTCGGGTGCACAGCCCAAGGCCGGTGACATTGCCGGTGTGGTTAGCGTGGTGGCTGAAATCAATCCTAAAGCTGCAGAGAAACGCTATTCGCAAGGATGGGTGGACGAATTGCATACCAATCTCGACGAGCTTATACCTGCCATACGGAATGCTGTACATCAGAAACGCACAGTCTCGATGGCCTATGTCGGCAATGTCGTCGATCTGTGGGAGCGGCTTGCTGAAGAAGACATTCACGTCGACCTTGGCAGCGACCAGACTTCTCTCCACAATCCGTGGGCCGGAGGCTACTACCCCGCAGGCATGTCTCTCGACGAGTCGAAACGTATGATGGCCGACGACCCTGAGACGTTCAAGGAGCGCGTACAGGCCTCATTGAGAAGGCAGGTGTCGGCAATCAACAAGCTCACTGCTCGCGGCATGTATTTCTTCGACTATGGCAATGCCTTCCTGCTTCAGTCGAAACGGGCAGGTGCCGACATCACGTTGCCTGACGGACGATTCCGTTATCCCTCATACGTGCAGGACATCATGGGACCCATGTTCTTCGACTACGGCTTCGGACCATTCCGTTGGGTATGTACATCCGGCAGTCCCGAAGACCTTGCCGTTACCGACCGCATTGCCGCCGAAGTGATGGAAGAAATAAAGAAAGATGCTCCGTCCGAGATACAGGGACAGATGGAGGACAATATCCATTGGATACGTCAAGCCGGACAAAACAACCTTGTAGTAGGGTCTCAGGCGCGTATTCTCTATGCCGACTGTGAAGGACGAATGAAAATAGCCCGGGCTTTCAACAAAGCTATACGGCTTGGCGAGATAAGTCGCCCCGTAGTTCTCGGACGCGACCATCACGACGTTTCGGGCACCGATTCGCCATTCCGTGAGACAAGCAACATATATGACGGATCACAGCTGTGCGCTGACATGGCCGTGCAAAATGTCATCGGCGACGCGTTCCGTGGTGCTACATGGGTGTCGCTCCACAACGGAGGCGGCGTTGGCTGGGGCGAAGTGGTTAACGGTGGTTTCGGAATGGTTATCGACGGATCAGACGACAGCAACCGTCGCATCAGCGAAATGCTGTTCTGGGATGTCAACAACGGCATCGCCCGACGCAGTTGGGCACGCAACGAAGGTTCTATGCGAAGCATTCAACGCGAAATGAAGCGCACACCGGAACTTGAAGTGACTATGCCGAATCTTGTCGACGACAGCATCATCGACGGATTGGAATATTAATGAATAACAATAAAAGGAAAACAATGATTCACCAAATCTCGGCCGAACATCTCACCATCGAACGCATCGGTCAAATAATAAGTAACGGTTGGAAGATAGAACTAAGCGATGATGCCCGCAGCCGTATAGTGCGATGCCGCGAATATCTCGACAAGAAGATTGCCCAGACCAAGTCGCCGATTTATGGAGTTACTACCGGTTTCGGTTCGCTGTGCAATGTGTCGATAGGCAAAGACCATCTTGCCCAGTTACAGATCAATCTGATGATGTCTCATGCCTGTGGAACGGGCGACCGTGTTCCCAATGAGATTGTCAAGATAATGCTTCTGCTGAAAGTTCAGTCGCTTTCCTATGGCTATTCGGGCTGCAAGCTCGACACTGTGGAGCGTCTTGTCGATTTCTTTAATAACGATGTCTTCCCGATAGTCTACATGCAAGGTTCTCTCGGTGCTTCCGGCGACCTCGTACCGCTGGCTCATCTGTCGCTTCCGCTCGTAGGTCTCGGCGAAGTAGAATATGAAGGGCGCGTGATGCCTGCCGCCGAACTGCTGCAGCTGAAAGGATGGACCCCGATACAGCTTGCCTCGAAGGAAGGTCTGGCTCTGCTCAACGGCACCCAGAACATGAGTGCATTCGCTGTCTGGGCCTTGATTAACAGCAGACGGCTTTGCGACTGGGCCGACCGTATCGCAGCCATGTCGCTCGATGCCTACTGCGGACTGGTCGAACCTTTCACCGATGCTGTCCATCTGGTTCGTCCGCATAAGGGACAGCTCGCCACCGCCCGACGCATGAGACAGTTGTTGCAGGGCAGCCAAATCGGAGAAAAGCCTAAATCCTACGTCCAGGACCCTTACTCGTTCCGCTGCATACCTCAGGTACACGGTGCAGCCCGCGACACAATGGACTATGTACGCTCGGTCATCGATGTCGAAATCAATTCGGCCACAGACAATCCTACAGTTTGTCCTGACGACGACCTCATCATTTCTGCCGGCAACTTCCACGGTGAGCCTATCGCCCTGCCTATGGATTTCCTGGCCATTGGCATGAGCGAATTGGCTAACATTTCTGAGCGGCGCATCTACAAGCTTATTTCCGGCACGCGTGGTCTGCCGAGTTTCCTTGTGGCCAATCCGGGCGTGAACAGCGGATTCATGATCACTCAGTACACCGCCGCTTCAGTGGTTAGTCTGAACAAGAGTCTCTGTACACCGTCGTCGGTAGACAGCATACCTTCGAGCCAGGGTCAGGAGGATCACGTAAGCATGGGAGCCAACGCCGCCATCAAGCTCTACAAAGTCGTTCTTAATACAGAGCGTGTGCTCGCCATCGAACTGTTCAATGCCGCCCAGGCTCTTGACTTCCGCCGTCCGCTGAAGTCGTCGCCTGCCGTTGAGAGTCTGCACGAAGCCTACCGCCACGTGGTGCCGTTCATCGTCAACGACGAGGTGATGTATCCGCATATCGCCGCTTCTGTCCAATTTCTGAGGGAGCAGCCATGCGACTGTTAGTCACCGACATCGGGCTGCTCGCGGGCATAGACCGCGAGCGGAGCCACCGGCTTCAGGGGCGTGACATGTCCCGATTAGAGACACTGTCGGATGCTTGGCTGTTGGTAGAAGACGGACGATTCAAGGATTTCGGGACTATGTCGGCAATGCCACCCGAGGGTATTGCCGCCGACCGCACCGAGGACGCACGCGGAGGGGCGGTTTTGCCGTCGTGGTGCGACTCCCACACACACCTTGTCTTTGCCGGAAGTCGCGAACATGAGTTTGTCGACAAGATTCGCGGCCTGAGCTATGTCGAGATTGCCCGTCGCGGAGGAGGCATCCTCAATTCGGCCGACTTGCTCCATTCCTACACTGAGCAGCAGCTCTACGACGAAGCGATGGCCCGGCTCGACGAAATTCGTATGAAAGGCACAGGCTGCGTCGAAATAAAGAGCGGATACGGGCTAAACACACGCGACGAGCTGAAAATGCTCCGTGTCATACGTCGGCTGAAAGAAGACTCGCAGCTGACTGTCGTGTCAACCTTTCTCGGTGCTCACGCCATAGGACGCGGCATGACGCAGCCCGACTATGTGCGGCTCGTCATCGACGAAATGCTGCCCGAAGTGGGACGCGAACGTCTGGCCGATTTCATCGACGTGTTCTGTGACAAGGGCTTTTTCACGCCCGAAGAGACCGACCGCATATTGGAAGCCGGAGCGAAGTGGGGACTTCGACCGAAGATTCACGCCGACGAACTGGCTTCTTCGGGTGGCGTTGAAGTGGGCGTTAAGCATGGAGCCTTGTCTGTCGACCATCTTGAGAACATGACCGAAGACGAAATAGGTATTTTACGCGACACCCCTACCATGCCCACAGCTCTGCCGGGCACATCGTTCTTCTTGAATATGCCATACGCCAAGGTACGCAAGATGATAGACTCCGGACTGGGCGTGGCTATAGCCTCCGACTACAATCCCGGCTCGACACCGTCGGGCGACATGAAGTTTGTCGTCTCTCTGGCCTGCATCAAGATGCGGATGCTTCCGTCCGAGGCCATCAACGCCGCCACCGTCAACGGAGCCTACGCTATGGGTCTTAGCAGCGACTACGGATCAATAGCCGTAGGCAAGGTTGCCGATTTCTTCATAACAAGTCCATTGTCGTCAATCGACTTTATCCCTTACGCTTATACCACACCCATTGTCGAAAAGGTGTTCTTATCCAAGATTTAAGATATTCTACATTTCAGCTCCGGTCGCCTTATTAAGCGATCGGAGCCGAAAAACTAAACGGATGTCACGGTCAGACGGTCATCTCCAGTCCGAGCGCACCGAGCAGGGCGGTGGCTGCAGCTATTATAACCTTCAGAACTATACTCCATACCGAATTTTTCTTCTTTTCCATTGTGTTTCTCCTTTCTTTTTTAGATTATTATAGTTATTTTCCGACATTAGAAAGAGACACCCTGTATTGGATGTCTCTTTCCGAAGGCACTAATCCAACAACTAATTGCTAACTATTGATTATTTTCTTCTGTGTCCTGGCCGCTGTCCGTAGTCTTGTCGGGCTTGTCGTAGAGGGTGGTCTCAACGAGTTTTACTCCATCGAGGAAAGCCTTTCTGCGGTTCTTCTTATTGTCAATCTTCAGTTCGGGCTGGAAGAGCACGTGGGTGCCTATTACGTTCTTGTTCACGGTGAAGTCCTTGGCCGTGTCGGCAGGCTTGGTGTTCAGTCCTATCTTGAACGTACCGAAGCGGTCGAGCTTCACCTTCACCGAGTTCTGCAGCTGTGTGCGCATCGTCTCCACAAGTTCGCTGAGCACAGCCAGAATGTCGGAGCGTTTCACGGTACAGTTGTCCTGCATTATGTCGGCCAGACCGTCGAGGTCTATCGTTCCTTCGTGCACGGCACGTGCATACCATTTGCCGTTGTACTTGTCGTTACGTTTTGCCTGAAATTTCTTGAATTTTACTGCCATAGTTGTTTTTCCTTTCTTTTTAAGTGTATTAATATTATTAAGGTATTCGCCATCGGCTTTCTGCCTGTGTGTCTTTCATGTCGGGTAGTCCTTAGTCGACATCGGATTGCCCTGTTTGTCATTCCGGTTATGTGGCTTTGTGCCTCCGGCGTTTTACCTTGCATCGGGTTTCTCCCGAACTGCGATGCAAAGGTACAGCTTCTGCAAGCCTTTTCAAAAAATAAGGTGTATAGACATGGGTTGAGCATGTTCGTTTATTGTATTTCGGTGATTACCGACTAATTTATTAATTTTGCAGTTGTGTTCCGTCTGCACCATGTCGAAGCGCGTATTTAGAAAAGTATTACTATACGATACGGAAAGGCAAGGACACCTAATATTAAAAAGAGAGAATAAATGATGCACCGGATAATGTTGTTTTATTTTTTGATTGTTGCTGTCGCAGCATCAATGTTTGTGTCGTCGTGTGGAAAGCCTGACTATCCGGCCGTGCTCACACGTGCCGACAGTCTTTGCGAATCCAGTCCACGCGAAGCCGAGCGACTGCTCGACACCGTAGCCAAGGATACAGCCTCGATGTCGTCAGATGCCCGATGGTACTACCGTCTGCTGCGTCTGAAGTCGGCCGACAAGAACTACATTGTCCCGCGCAGCAACAAGGAAGCCTTCAGCGTCGTCGCCCACTACGAGAACGGCGGCGACAGCCGTCTGCTGCCCCAAGCCTACTACTACGCCGCCAGCGTTTGCCGCGACCTGAACGACGCTCCACAGGCTCTCGACTTTTTCAACAAAGCCGAAGAACTCCTGCCCGAAGGAGAAAACCTGAAAATGAGGAGCATGATAAACAATCAGTGCGGGCATATTCTTTTAAAGCAAGGATTTACTAATCTTGCTATTAAATCTTTCATAAAATCATATCATAATGACGTAAAGTTAAAAAATACAGATAATATTATTTTTAGTTTGCGAGATATTGCATACGCTTACAGTTGGGTTGGTCGTTTAGACTCCAGTATTTTTTATTATAATAAAGTTATCAGATTGGCAGAAAAGATGAACAAGCCTAATTTATTAGGTGATATTTATATGCAAATGGCTGGAACTTATGTTGACAACAAGCAATATCACAAAGCACTTGAAATTATCCATAAATACAAGAACTCTTTTTCTACCGATCCAAACACCGACAAAATAATCATTATGTTAGCTTATCAAGGAGTTGGCTTGCAGGATTCTGCTTACAAATATGGAAGTGAGATTTTGAAATCAGGAACAATATACGAAAAAGAGGATGCTGTTCTTTGTATGCTAAAAATATTCAATAAAAGAGCTATTCCTGATAGTATAATCAAATATTCTGGACTTTATGAGCAGAGCGTAGATTCGGCTACTAAGCTTAAAGCTCAGGAAACAATTGCGCGTTCCAACGCATTGTTCAATTATAATAAATATGTAAAAGCCAATGCTCAACTGAAAGTGGACAATAGCCGTGAGGCCGTCGTGTACCTTATTATAATAACACTGCTTGCTGTTCTATCTGTCATAGCAACAAGTATCGCATTGAGGGTAAACATAAAACGAAAGAAGCAATACCTCATTCTCGGCCAGATAAAAAAACAACAATACGAGCAGACCAAAGAATTCCGTGAGGAAAATGAAAGGGAAATATTGAAGCTGGAAGAACAACTGCGTCAATACAAAGGAAAGAATGAGGAACTGGCAACACTTCTCGAAAAACAGAAAGACGAGCTTGTGGAGATAAACAGACGTTCTGAACAGAGCAAGATAATCAGAAAACAAGAAAGCATGGAGTTTATGAAAACTGAGATTTATGGACAAATAGAAAAGAAGCTTTCTGTATTCAAGACCAATCCCAAAAGCGGAAAACCCTTGTCAAACGCAGAATTTCAAATGCTCGACAATACCGTAAATCAGCTTGTGAAAGACTTCAAGGTAAAACTCTATAATATGTCAAAGCTCAGTATTCAGGAATATCACATTTGTCTGCTTATCCGAATGAGGCTTAGCGTTGTCGAAACGAGCCAGCTTATAGGGTTGACAACGAGCGCAGTGTCTGTGGCTCGCAAACGTCTTTACAAGAAAATGACAAACGAAGAAGGAACAGGAGCACAGTTAGATAAAATGATTAATGACCTGTAATACAATTATTTAGATCGTGTTTGTCAATATTCTGTCAATATGAAAAACTAAAAGTCAATCTTTTGTCAATCGTGAAATTCTTTTGTTGTTAGCCATCATTGTACCTTTGCCGACGTAAAAATAAAACGAACTAACAACAAAAAAATGAAACAAAATCTATTTCTATTATTGTTCGGACTTTTTACAATGTCTGGGCTTTACGCACAAAATGGAAACGTACAATTGTACGAGTCAAATCCAAAAGACAAGGAAGGAACTCATCGTAACGATGTACCTGTCGTCAATTATGACGAAGACGGTGTAACTCTTTCCTCGGATAGCTTAATAAGCAATGTGGCCATCATTATAAAAGACGAAAACGGTCATGTAATGTGCAACGAACAGACAACATTAAGTCCAGTAGAGAAAGTGTTGTTTGTTCCCGACGAGGACGAAAGCCATAAGTACACCATCGAGCTTGTCTATGACAAGAAAACTTTGTACGGGTATTTTGAATAAGGACATGTTTCACTAATAAGATAATATGAGAAAACTATTAATTATGATTGCAATCTTTGCTTCTGCAATCACGTTCGCATCTTGTAGCACTCAAGACGAAACAATTGGTACAGAAGGCCAATCTGTAGAGAATGGATTGGCTGAATCTCAGATGCAAGAGCTGGAAATCACAAATGAGCGTATCAGAAATGCTGGAGAGCACGAGTTTGGTTCTTCCACAAGAGGTTTCTGGTCAAATTTGTGGCATGGAATTGTTCGAGTTGCTAAGGCAGATGGTAAAGGAGCACTTGGGGCTCTGAATAACCATTCACAAACTACCGTAACAAGATCAGGTATAGGTGATGCACTGATAACAGTAGCCGTTGGTGCCGTTGTAGATGGAGTAATATCTTCCATTCAAGCAATCTTTACTCCACAAAATAACCAAAATGCAACAGTGGCAACTTTGCCCCAGAAAATACAAACTCTCAAATCTTTAAGCGATTCAATAGGAGTACATAAAACCGAAGCAATTAATGATTCTTCATTTGCTATGTCAGGACTTATTTTAGGTAATCATGCAAATGTTCCGAGCGTAACCATGGATAGCATCGGCTATTACCATAATGCAGTCATTGTTAATATGGTTCAAAAGAACCCAGCTTTGTTTGATGGAAGTTTAAGTAAAGATTCTTTGGCTCATTATGTACTAACCAGTACTGTGAATGTAATGCATCTGGATAAATCGTACCTTGAAGATAAAAACTTAAAGGCTGAAATTTCAAATGCAATAGAACTTTATCAGAATATTAACGATTCTACATTGACAACAAAAATCTTTGATGACAACAATCCTGAGATTAAAAATGTAGAATCGCTTATGGAGAGCTATTTCTCGTCATTTAAAAGTATCGATGATTTGAAAAAGCACGACAATTATACAAACGAAGTTTTCAATATTGTAGAGTCTTCAAAACTGGATGATATCACAAAAGAATATTTTAAAAT
This sequence comes from uncultured Prevotella sp., assembly GCA_937892695.1. Classification (GTDB taxonomy): domain Bacteria; phylum Bacteroidota; class Bacteroidia; order Bacteroidales; family Bacteroidaceae; genus Prevotella. The sequence continues at coordinate 7,595 of CALBJK010000072.1, read as the reverse complement.
TGCATTATCTGTAACTTTTGCAAGCACAAAATTATGGAATCCAGAATTTATTGAGCAAGGGGAGTAGGAATTTCTTGGGTTAATAAATTAAATCAAGTAGAATATTTATGTAGCGATAAGAAAATACTATATTGGAATTTCCTTATTGTTACATAAAACAAATAAAATGTATATGAAATATCTGCTATTGTCATTATTAATGCTTTGCTGCGCAACTTCTATAAGTGCGCAAACTGATAGTCTGTGTAACGAGTGCGAAGAGGGTGTAAAGCCGTTTAACCTTGGACTGGAATTTTCTGTGTCTCCTCGCAGTAAAGGATATACACCAATCCTGATTAGCCCGGAAATAAAGATTCCCGTAAAAAGAATCCAGTTCAGTGCAGGATACCAATACATGCTTGTACCGTTTAATGCTAATAAGCAGAAAACATTTTATACAAGTCATGGCTTATTTGCAGCTGCTGCATACAGGCTGTTTTGTAACGGGAACGGTCGTAAGTACTGGCTCTTGGGCAAAAAAGAATCTGGATATCTGAAATTTAAATATGCTCGTAACGTAGGCAAAACAGATTTCGCCTACGATATGTACGATTTAGGACTCTTTGAGGAAAGCAACATTTTCGGGAGCATAAAACTCGGAATCGGTGTGCGATACATTGATTCACGTTCAGTTGGAATAAAAGATTTTTGTTCTGTCTTTTTCTCCGTAGGATTATAAACAGTTTGTTTGAATTAGTAGAAACAACTATGAACAAGATTTTATTGATGATGACGTTGCTTTTCTGTACGTTAACATCGTGCTTTGCGCAGGAAAACAGAACAAATACAATTAACGGTCCTTTGTCGAAACACTTCATGTTTGATATTGATTTTGGAGGTGGACTGCCCAACAAAGGCATGAAACAGTTGACGTTCAGCGGACAGGTAGGTTACAAGATTATACCCCGAATGTATGTCTTTGTGAAAGGTGAAGGCATGACTGGGCTGCATAAGGCCGACAACGGAATGAAGACATGGACGCAAGGCTCGGGTCTGGGCGGAGGTATTGGATTCAGACTGGTCGACGTGGTAGGTTTTGGGATTGACCTCAAAGGTACTGTTCTCACAACCGTAGGCAATGCGGACTGGAAGAACACGAGCTACGAAGGAAAGGTGGTGTTCTCTATGGGAACGAAGCTGCCCATAAGACCGACATTCGGCATAGGTTTTCGTCATACCGACTCGCGCACTGCCGGCATAGCCGACTATAACGGTATGGTAGCGACTATAGGAATATCGTTTTGATTTTAATGTCTTCGAAGAAATAAAAGAATCTATAACGTTTCGTGTGGGTAAGTGTGGCTGTCTAAAGCATCGTATGAGTCTATCGTTAATCAGTATGGACGCACGGCTCGTGCGTCCATACTGCCCACACGATTTGTTATAGCCCCCTTAAAAATCCGGATTGTGCCTGAATGTCATTTCCTTTTTCGTTATGGGATGGATGAAGGTGATTGCAACTGCATGAAGGTAGAGCCGGTCAGAGCGGTTTCCGTATAGAGGGTCGCCGAGAATAGGAAGTCCGAGTCCATCACTGTGGGCACAGTGTACGCGCAGCTGGTGGGTACGGCCTGTCTGTGGAAAGAGTTGTATGCGGGTGACGGCATGTTGAGTTCCAGTACTGTCTGTAATAGTCTCTTTGCGCAGAACATTATATAAGGTGACTGCAGGCTTGCCGTTTTCTCGGTCTACAATCTGCCGGGGACGGTCGAAAGGGTCGGGACGTAATGGAAGGTCAATCCTTCCTTGCTGTGGAAAAGCGGATGTCCCGTCGAGCAGAGCGATGTACTCTTTATGTATGGTGCGGTCGAGAAACTGGCGTTGCAGACACCGGTATGCATCGGCAGTCTTGGCTACCAGCATCAGCCCGCTTGTATCCATGTCGAGCCTGTGTACCGCCATCGGTCCTTCGGCTTCGGGGCACAGCCGTCGCATAAGCGACAGCACCGACCTTCGTCGGTCACGTCCCGGCACACTGAGCATTCCTGCCGGTTTGCAGACGACAGCCAGTTCTTCGTCCTGATACACTATTTCCAGGTCTTGGCCGGCCCTGCCTTGCAATGGGTCGGGGTCAACGGCGAGTCCTTGGAGCATGTGGGCGAGTATGGGCTTGCACTTGCCGCTGCAAGCCGGGTAGTAGCATCCGTGTCGCCGCAATTCGTTCTTTGGAGGATGGCCATACCAGAACTCGGCCATGCACACTGGGCGCAGGTTGTGGCTGTAAGCATACTGCAAGAGTTTAGGGGCGCAGCAGTCTCCGGCTCCTGCAGGAGGAACGCCGGAGGGAGTGTCGGCGAAGATACTCAGTAGGCTGCGCCGTTCGCCCCGGGCGTTGAGCATGGAATATTGTGAGAAGAGCCAGTGCTGCAGATTGTCACTCATGGTCTTGCGCTCGGTCTTCATCGTTGCTATATGTCGTTCAAATTTTTCAACCTTTGCTTTTGCCGTCTCTATAATGCGGGCGGCACGGAGTTTCATTCGGTGCAGTTCAGCCTTCTGAAACTGGCTCTCCCGTGTCAGAGCCGCTTCTTCCTCGGACGAAAGGCCGCCTCGCTGCCTTATACGGCTGCGATGGCTCTTGGCTTCCTTCATCATGGCGCGGTAGCTGTCTGTCTCAGCCTTGGTCTCGGTCTCGGCATTGACCAAAGCTTCGCGGGCCGCAGCATAACCGGGGGCGTGCTCGGCTGCTTCAATCTTCTCATTGAGAGTGCTTATCTGTCTTTCATGTATTTTGAAATAGCCGTCGGGCTGCTGTGCGTCGAACACGGGCGGAACAAAACCCGGCCAGTCGTTGCGTCCGGCCAGAAGTCCGGAGTAGGCGGCCAGATGGCTTACGTGTCCGTCGCCGTCTTCAACGATGAGCACGCCGAACATCTTGCCTCCTCCAGGTTCGCCGTCCATGATATGGCTTTCCCTGATGTAGCGTTTCAGTTCTTCGGCTGCATCCACGCATAGCGGATGAGGCTCATAGCAGAACGGATAGGTGAAACGTGGCGGAAGCGACTGATTGCTCATGTCTGATTACGGAAAAGTCTACGCCTGCATGTCGTGCAGCCGCTTGTAGTATCCTCCCATGGCCATCAGCTCGTCGTGAGAGCCACGCTCCACGATAATTCCGTCGTGCATCACGCATATCTCGTCGGCATTGCGGATTGTGGACAGCCGGTGGGCTATGGCTACGGTGGTTCGGGTCTTCATCAGCCGTTCCAGCGCGTCTTGTACCAGTCGTTCGCTCTCGGTGTCGAGAGCCGATGTAGCCTCGTCGAGAATGAGGATGGGCGGATTCTTCAGTACCGCCCGTGCTATGCTCACGCGCTGTCGCTGGCCGCCGGAGAGCCTTCCGCCACGGTCGCCGATGTTGGTGTCGTAGCCATGCTCCGAAGCCATGATGAAATCGTGGGCATTGGCTATGCGTGCCGCCCGCTCCACATCTTCGCGCGTAGCGTTTTCAACACCGAAGGTTATGTTGTTGTAGAAAGAGTCGTTGAAGAGAATTGCCTCCTGGTTGACGTTGCCTATGAGCTGACGCAGGTCGTGTATGCCGAGGTCGCGCACGTCGATTCCGTCGATAAGCACCTGGCCTTCCTGCACGTCGTAGTAGCGTGGAATGAGGTCGACAAGTGTCGATTTGCCGCTGCCGCTCTGCCCTACGAGGGCTACGGTCTGTCCTTTCTTTATCGTGAGATTTATGTCGCGCAGCACCCACTGCTCGCCGTAGCGGAACGAGACGTGTCTGAACTCTATGCTGTGTTCGAACGACGATATGTGGCGCGGATTGGGCTTTTCCTTTATAGGATTGTCGGCCAACAGAATCTTGTCGACACGTTCCATCGAGGCCAGACCTTTAGGTATGTTGTACAGTTCTTTGGAAAATTGTTTCAGCGGATTGATGATGCTGTAGAGCATCACGAGGTAGTAGATGAACTTAGGTCCGGAGAGCACTTGCTGGTTGAGCACGAGAATGCCGCCGAACCACAATACTATTACTATCATCACCGTTCCGAGAAATTCGCTCATGGGGTGAGCCATCTGCTGGCGTATGTTCACTCGCTGCACGGCGTTGCGGTAGGCACTGTTGATATGGTCGAACCGGCGGTTCATCTTGTCTTCGGCACAGAAAGCCTTGATTATGCGCAGTCCGCCCAGAGTCTCTTCTACCTGGCTCATGGTGTCGCTCCATAGCGACTGGGCCTTGATAGACCGGGCCTTCAGTTTGCGTCCCACCACGCCCATGAACCATCCGAAGACGGGGACAAAGAAAATGGTGAACAGCGTGAGCTGCCACGAAATGAATATAAGTGCTCCGAAATAGAAGAGGATGAGGATGGGGTTCTTGAAGAGCATGTCGAGCGACGACATGATAGAGTTTTCTATTTCTCCCACGTCGCCGGTCATGCGGGCTATGATGTCGCCTTTGCGTTCTTCCGAGAAGAAACCTATCGACAGCGACGTAATCTTACGGTAGAGCGCGTTGCGTATGTCGCGCACCACTCCCGTGCGTATAGGGATGATGGAAGCCGAGGCAAGGAAGTAGGATGCTGTCTTGAAGAATGTCATCACGCTCAGGAACAATCCTATCAGCAACAAAGTGGTAGTGGGGCCTACGTTGTCAATCAGCTGTGTTACGTAATAGTCGGCGTTGTTGCTCAGCGAGCCTGTCAGGTTGTCGAGCGTGACAGGCATGAGCTTTCTTGCCACTCCTGCCTCTCCTGTCTTGAAGAGTATCTGCAATATCGGCACGATGGCCATGAAGGAGAAGATGTTGAGCAGTGCCGTGAGTATGTTGAAGACTATCGAGAGGAACAGGTACTTCTTATATGGCGGAACGAAGCGCAGCAAGACGCGCATGAACTCTTTCATAACTGATTCATTGTTCTTGATTCATAAATTCTTGTCGTCAGAATGCCGGGAACCTGAAGCCTTAGTCTACGGCTTCGCCGAAGAGTGTCGCGCTGGTCGACCCGATGATGCGCACCCGCACGGTCTGGCCGATGTGGTGATTGCCCTTGTCGAACACTACCATCTTGTTCTGCTCCGTACGTCCGCAGAGCTGTTCGCGACTGCGCTTGCTGAAGTTCTCTACCAGCACGTCGAACTCCTTGCCCTCGTCGCGGAGGTTCGACTCGGCCGAGAGTTCGGTCTGTAGATGTATCATCTCGTTGAGCCGTCTAATCTTCACGTCTTCAGGCACATTGTCGGGCAGATGCTTCGAGGCGTATGTGCCAGGGCGTTCCGAATATTTGAACATGAAGGCCGAGTCGTAGCCCACTTCGCGCATGAGCGAGAGCGACATCTGGTGGTCGTCTTCTGTCTCGTCGTGATAGCCCACAAACATGTCGGTGGACAGTCCGCAGCCGGGTATGATGCGCCGTATGGCCGCCACGCGGTCGAGATACCACTCGCGTGTGTACTTGCGGTTCATCAGTTTCAGAATCTTGTCGCTGCCGCTCTGTACGGGCAGATGTATGTGCTTGCAGACGTTGGGCGTGTCGGCGATGACGTGGAGCGTCTCGTCGCTCATGTCCTTGGGGTGGCTGGTGGTGAAACGCACCCGCATTTCAGGTACGGCTTCGGCCACCATCTTCAGAAGCTGCGGGAAGGCTATTGTTTCTTCTTCCGTCTGTCCGTCGGCGGACGGACGTTTCCATCTGTAGCTGTTGACGTTCTGTCCCAGTAGCGTCACCTCGCGGTAGCCACGGTCGCGCAGGTCGCGCACTTCGCGCAGTATGCTCTCTACGTCGCGCGAGCGTTCGCGGCCACGGGTGTAGGGCACGATGCAGTAGTGGCAGAAGTTGTTGCATCCGCGCATGATGCTCACGAATCCTCCTATCTTGGCCAGGGCTATGCGCTGCGGCACAATGTCGCGGTAGGTCTCGGTGGTGGACAGCTCTATGTTGATGGCCTTGTTGCCGGCCTCGGCCTGTGCTATGAGGTCGGGCAGATTGAGATAGGAGTCGGGTCCGGCCACGAGGTCGGCATGGTGGTTCTCGATGAGGTCGTCCCTTACCCGTTCGGCCATGCATCCGAGCACGCCGAGAATGAGCTTCCGCCCTTTCTTGCGTTCGGCGTTGAGCGTGTCCAGACGGTTGTATATCTTGTTTTCCGCGTTCTCGCGTATGGAGCAGGTGTTCAGGAAAACGGCGTCGGCATCTTCTTCGTGGTCGCACACTTCGTAGCCCGCCATCTGCATGACCGAAGCTACGACTTCCGAGTCGGCCACATTCATCTGGCAGCCGTAGGTATCTATAAAGAGTCTTTTCATTCAAATTGCAATTTGTATGCAAAGTTACAAATTATTTACGAATGTCTCTATCCGTCTTCTATTAAGGTGGGTTCTAAAACACCGATTTTACTGCAAAAAGATTAAATAACTCACTCCAGTTAATAATCTGTATGAATTAACCGTCCTCACGTATTTGTTCAAATGTCTGTATTCATATCGGATATTTTATAAGCACAGCGTTTCTTTTCGCCTGTAAAGTTACTGGAAAATGACGGAACTCGCACCTAATGTACGTCAGAGCATCCCAGATTTCTCCGTATTCCTGTTTGTAGTCATTCGATTGTCCAGTCGGAGATGTTACGCTTCTCGCTGTCGAAATTGATGCCTACCTTGACAACCGGCAGTCCGCAGTTGGCGAAACGCTCAGGGTAGTTCTTCAGGTTTATCTGGTCCATTGCGTCTTTGACTGTCTTGTCCATCTTCACTTCGATGATGAAGAGAGCGGTCTTAGTGCGTACCACCACGTCTACACGACCGCGTGGAGTGCGCACTTCAACGTCGGTGTAATAGCCCACGAGGCTGAATATGATGTACAGCACTTGCTGATAGTGACCTTCATAGTTGGTGTTGTCACAATAGGGTATCGTTCCGAGAAACTCCTGCAGCACCTCCAGTGCCTTGTTCATGTCGCCATCATACAGGGCGCGGGTTATTTCTATGACGGTGTTGTTGGCCGTCATGGTGTTCGGGGTGATATAATAAGGGATGAGGCTGCGCATCAGTCCGATTCTCACCTCTTTGTTCGGAATGTCGAGGGTGTACGACTCGAACGTCGAATCGTAGTCTTTGATGGTGATGTATCCGCTTTGATACAGCAGCGGAATGGCACTGGTGAGATGTTCGGTAGGCGCGTCGAAGTCGGCAGCCACGGCATTTTCTCCTCCTATTCTTGACGGAACGACACCGAATTTGTTAAGCATCTCGATGAGATAGGTCGGCGTGCCACTGCCAAACCAGTACGATTTCACCTCGCCATCCATGAAGGCGTTGAACAGGCTGAATGGGTTATAAATATCAGGCGACGGCCATGTGAAGTGGTAGCCGTCATAGTTGGCCTTTAGCTTTCCCATGGCTTCATCTGCCGTAACGCCCAGACTTTCGGCAAGAATGTCAAGGTCGTCTGCCATCTGCGTTTGGATTTCTTCTTCCGTTATGCCGCATATTGCCGCATATTGCCGCTCCATGCTTATGTTCTTTATGTTGTTCAGCTCACTGAAGATGCTGAGTTGTGAGAACTTGGTGATGCCGGTGAGGAATACGAAGCGCAGGTATG